>JAISKJ010000002.1 GCA_031260975.1 Christensenellaceae bacterium | reverse complement strand
AACCACGCTAGGACTTCGATATGTTGTAGAGTTATAATTTAACTAAGTGTAGAATGTAAATGACTGATATTCTGCAAGACGTTGCCGCAGAATATCGTTATAATTTAACTAAGTGTAGAATGTAAATATAATTGGTGCTTGGAAAATAGAACACTCGGGCAAGTTATAATTTAACTAAGTGTAGAATGTAAATATAATCCAGTTGTAGGAGGTAATGAATCATGAGAAGTTATAATTTAACTAAGTGTAGAATGTAAATTTGCTACGACGTATTGAGGGTAGTTGTGTAGAGCCTGTTATAATTTAACTAAGTGTAGAATGTAAATTAATATTTTGATTACTAGCCCACGTCCAAACTATAGTTATAATTTAACTAAGTGTAGAATGTAAATCTCGAATTTATTACAATAACATTTTTTTGCAAATCGTTATAATTTAACTAAGTGTAGAATGTAAATGCTCTTTCAATGTTTCTTTTACTGATTTGTACATAGGTTATAATTTAACTAAGTGTAGAATGTAAATTTTGGTCAGCAATCTGTTGCCGTATAAAGTTGATATGGTTATAATTTAACTAAGTGTAGAATGTAAATTTGGAGGGTAAGCTATACGCAAGGTTTAACTATACGGTTATAATTTAACTAAGTGTAGAATGTAAATATGTCCATGCCAGTTGATTTCACGTTATTTGCATAAGTTATAATTTAACTAAGTGTAGAATGTAAATTAGTGAGGGACACAAAGGTTAAAATAAAATGCTTTCGTTATAATTTAACTAAGTGTAGAATGTAAATTGCAATATTTAAAAAGCACCCTCAAATTGAATATATGTTATAATTTAACTAAGTGTAGAATGTAAATAAACAATAGGCTTCGCATTCATAGCCTCCGTCTTTGTTATAATTTAACTAAGTGTAGAATGTAAATATGTCCATGCCAGTTGATTTCACGTTATTTGCATAAGTTATAATTTAACTAAGTGTAGAATGTAAATTGTTTCCCAATTGCCCTCCTTGTTTAATTTAGTCCCGTTATAATTTAACTAAGTGTAGAATGTAAATTGGTAATAAAGTTTTTTGCCTATGATAGGTATCAATGTTATAATTTAACTAAGTGTAGAATGTAAATCTATTAGTATCGAAGGTGTCCTCCGTGGTATAGCTGGTTATAATTTAACTAAGTGTAGAATGTAAATATCTGCTGCTGCTGCTTCTGATAGTCAAGGTTAGCGGTTATAATTTAACTAAGTGTAGAATGTAAATTTATGATCTACATATTCAACGACGCGGGCAAAATGAGTTATAATTTAACTAAGTGTAGAATGTAAATGATCAACGGAACTCGAAGTTACACGGAAGTGCAATAGTTATAATTTAACTAAGTGTAGAATGTAAATAATAAAGTGCTCGGGTTAGCGGAATTAACTGACATGTTATAATTTAACTAAGTGTAGAATGTAAATATATCGTCAATTATGAGTAAATCAATATTGCAGATGTTATAATTTAACTAAGTGTAGAATGTAAATTAGAAATGCAATGAGAGATATACTTGAGAAAAAGCAGTTATAATTTAACTAAGTGTAGAATGTAAATTGAGTAAGTAATAACTTATTAGTGTTCTTGTGTGCGTTATAATTTAACTAAGTGTAGAATGTAAATAGCTTTGGAGGGTGGCAAAATGCGTATCATAGCATTGTTATAATTTAACTAAGTGTAGAATGTAAATTTATGTAATCAACCGCTATTTGCTTTTCAAAACCCCGTTATAATTTAACTAAGTGTAGAATGTAAATAGGTGCAGAACGAATTGGACAAGGAAGACCTTGTCGTTATAATTTAACTAAGTGTAGAATGTAAATACGCATGAGGTCTTACATTGGTCAAATGCTACTGGTTATAATTTAACTAAGTGTAGAATGTAAATAACTCTCCTTTGTAACTGTTATCCAGTCAGGTTGCAGTTATAATTTAACTAAGTGTAGAATGTAAATGACTGGACGGTGAATTTCAATGCAACTGTATTTAAGTTATAATTTAACTAAGTGTAGAATGTAAATGTATGGCGGCCGTGAGTGGTCGCTCTTCTGACCGTGTTATAATTTAACTAAGTGTAGAATGTAAATTTAAATGGGCGGTTTTTTTTTGTCATTTCTAAATTTGTTATAATTTAACTAAGTGTAGAATGTAAATACACGAAACCCATCAATGGTATAACTTGTGCGCTTGTTATAATTTAACTAAGTGTAGAATGTAAATAAACAATGGATATTGATAGGTTGGCAGAGTTGGTTGGTTATAATTTAACTAAGTGTAGAATGTAAATGACAAGGGGCAAAGGCTTTTATATATGCCGTGAATTGTTATAATTTAACTAAGTGTAGAATGTAAATTGAGTAAGTAATAACTTATTAGTGTTCTTGTGTGCGTTATAATTTAACTAAGTGTAGAATGTAAATATGTTACGCAACCCGGTGACACTATACCGGGATACCGTTATAATTTAACTAAGTGTAGAATGTAAATAGGTTCTCAAAGTAGAAGGTTACTAACTTGTCTAAAGTTATAATTTAACTAAGTGTAGAATGTAAATTTTCGCGACAAGGTCGGGGTCGAACAGTTTAGCGCCGTTATAATTTAACTAAGTGTAGAATGTAAATGTTAAGAAAGAAATCAGAGGGCTTGCATGGATAGCAGTTATAATTTAACTAAGTGTAGAATGTAAATTATATCCGAACATAGACTGACTGCGCCGGGCATTAAGTTATAATTTAACTAAGTGTAGAATGTAAATCCTGTGAGTGAGGTAGAACGGCTGCAAAATTATAACCAAACTATGACGCTGGCAGAACTTGCCGCATTGAATTTACATTCTACACTTGGTTGAGATATTATCAGAAAGAAAATAAAAAAACAATGGATGAAAAATAGGTTTTGATTTTTATGAAGAATTTAGCCGGTATTCTAGAAAACCCGTCTTTAGCACTTGACTTTTGGGGAATTTGAGCATATAATACATAACAACAAAAAAACAGACATAGCGGAGGCTGGGGAGAAAAATATGATTATAATGAGAAAAACAGAACTACTATCTTTGAAGTTATGTACATGAGGGTGTATTTGTTTTTCGTGTGAAAATTAGGTTTGAATTTATAACACGGGGAGCCACCCCGTGTTGTTTTTTTGTTGATGCCAATTTCGTTGAAGCCTACGGAGAAAGATGGATAACTAGGCTGGAATGTTTATATATCATGGGTAGGGCAGGTAATTATTAACACAACTTAAGGTAGTGTGCTGATTATAGGGTGCTCCTCGGTATTCTGAGTTTAGTTTATGTCGAACTTAAAAGGAAAAGATAAAAAATTTAAAGATGATAAATAAAAATAAGGAGAAAATTATGAAAGGATATGAAAAATATGTGCCGTATCAAAAAATACCTTTAGCAAAAAGGAATTGGCCGAATAAAATTGTTGAAAGGGCGCCCATTTGGTGCAGTGTTGATTTGCGCGATGGTAATCAAGCGCTTATTAACCCAATGAACATTGAAGAAAAGTTGGAGTTTTTTAAGCTGCTTTGTGATATGGGTTTTAAGCAGATAGAAATAGGATTTCCGTCAAGCAGTGAGGTGGAGTATGAGTTTTGCCGCCGGCTTATTGAGGAAGACCTTATTCCTGATGATGTGACTATTCAGGTACTTGTGCAGGCGAGGGAGCATCTTATAAAAAAGACATTTGACGCAGTCAAGGGTGCTAAAAATGTTATTCTGCATTTTTACAATTCTACTTCGACGCTTCAGCGAAAGGTGGTTTTTGAAAAAGACTGTGACGGCATCACAAAAATTGCCACTGATGCTGCTAAGCTTATAAAATCGCTGACGGATGAGTGTATTGGCACAAACATTACATATGAATATTCGCCCGAAAGCTTCACGGGTACCGAGCCTAATGTCTCCGTGGAGATTTGTTCTGCAGTTATGAATGCGTTGGGGGCTACCAAAGAAAACCCTGTTATACTTAACCTGCCAAGCACCGTTGAGATGTCTGCGCCTAATGTATTTGCTGATTTGATTGAATATTTTGTGAAGCATCTGCCCGATAGAGAGGCTGCAGTTATAAGCCTGCATCCGCACAATGACCGAGGCACGGGGGTTGCTGCAGCGGAGCTTGGGCTTCTTGCTGGTGCTCAGCGTGTGGAGGGCACGCTTTTTGGAAACGGCGAGCGTACGGGCAATCTTGACATTGTAACTATGGGTCTTAATATGTTTACACAGGGTATTGACCCTGAGCTTGATTTTGGCGGGCTTAACAAAATTAAAAGTACTTATGAAAGACTGACCAAGATGCGCGTACCTGAGCGTCAGCCTTATGCCGGAGAACTTGTGTTTACCGCTTTTTCGGGCTCGCATCAGGATGCAATAAATAAGGGGTGCAGGCATATGCAAAAGAGCGATTCACCGCTTTGGGAGGTGCCGTATATACCCATTGACCCTGCGGATATCGGCAGACAGTATGAACCGATAATCCGCATCAACTCGCAGTCTGGCAAGGGCGGTGCGGCGTTTGTAATGAATAATCAGTTTGGCTTTGACTTTCCTAAAAAGATGCATCAGGAGTTTGGTGCAATTGTTCAAAAGGAGTGTGAGAGAACAGGAAGAGAAATATCCGACCTTGAAATTTTTAATCTGTTTGACCAAAACTACATTAACCGTGCCTGCCGATATACCATTGAAGGCAAGCCTTATATAACTGAGAATGATGAAGGCCGGCTGGATATCGAAGTTGTTTTAAGAAATTGTGAGAAAAATAAAGATATTCAGCTTTTTGGCAGCGGAAATGGGCCGGTAGATGCGTTTTTTAATGCAATTGAAAGTGTTTTTGGCAGCGGCAAGTATGAATTCTTGTCATATAGCCAGCACGCAATCGGTGAGGGCTCTGACTCGGGTGCGGTGTCATATAGCGAGATAAAACGCAGGACGGACGATAGAGTATTCTTTGGAGTAGGAATCAGTAACAATACCTATCATTCATCAATTTTTAGCGTGCTTAATGCAATCAACAGGGCGGAGGATACCGCACAGAGCTATGTGGGAAGCAAGGCCCCTATGAGGATATCCCCTTAGATTTTTAGGCTGAATGACAATTTAAGTGTTTATATTATTACTTTTCTTCGGTGGTTTCTCCAAGCTCAGTATGACCGCCGGGGAAGGCGAAAAATGTCAATTCTCTTGAAGTCACCAAAAAGCGGTCTTTTATATAAAGCACGGGGCAGACTCTAAGTTTAAAGCTGCCGTCCTCGGCATGAAGCGAAATATCAGTATGCATAACAAATCCTCCCGTTATTTAAGTTATTATAACACACCCGACGAAATGTGCAAATAATTTTTAAAGCCATTGAAATTTGCTTGCAAAAAATGTTTTTTTATGATATTCTAACACGGCAATTGAAAGATCTTCCGGAGTTTTTTAACCCCCTTAAAGAACTTGGGGAGATTAATGTCAGTTGTATTTTTTTTGAAAGGGAAGCGGTAATAATTTTTAATTACATAAGGAAATGTTTGAGTTTGGAAAACAAATGCCGTGAAATGCTTAAAGCTGTTTGTTATTGATGTTAAAAATTCTTACTGATAATAAGAACTCTAAAGATTTTTGTTGATATTGCTTCTAAGTTGTGATAAACTAACAACACACAGAAAAAGTTGTGTTTATGGAGAGTTGGCTGAGCGGTCGAAAGCGGCGGTCTTGAAAACCGTTAAGGTGAAAGCCTTCTGGGGTTCGAATCCCTAACTCTCCGCCATAGACGGACGGCAGAACGGATACAAGCGTTTTGCCGTTTTTCTTTGCCAAAAATACCGCTTTTAGCGTATAAATATCCTTTTTCCGCGCCTGCGTCAGTTTTTGTTACTTTATGTTGCGCGTTACCCGTGCGCGTTTTCGGTTTCGTGGTTTGAACTAAAATCGAAAAGGCACTTTTTGTTGCGTAGTGTTTTTTCGCGCTGGGATAGACTTAAAGTATTAAAAAATAAAAAGACAATTGTATTTAGTTGGGCATTTCCTGTTGAAATGACTGCTAGTGAACTCGATGAAAATTGGATAAATCCGCGTAAATATAAATATGAAATACAACTTAACAGTCTTGGTATTTATGATATTAAACACGTCAATTGTTACAAAGATAGCTTTAGTGATATTATGAAATGTATAAATGAGTCGGGGTTAATAATTTTAATGGGCGGAAATCCCCATATGCTAAAACAGAAGTTAAATTCATACAGAAAAGCAATTAAAAATTTTAAAGGATTAATTATAGGAGAGAGTGCGGGTGCACTAATATTTTTTGATAATTATTTTATAACTAAGCAGAATAGTTTTATTAAGAAATTTGAGGAGCTAGAGGGATTTGATAACTTCAAATTAGATTTTTTGATAGATGTTCATTCAAAGTGGGATGAAGATTATATAAAAAAAATAAAAAGTTTAGCGAAAAAATATAACAAAAATATAATAATGCTAGATGATGATAGTGTGCTGTTTTATGGTGATATGGAATTAATTGGTAATGCAAAAATTATAATACCTTATTAGATAGAATTAATAATTTAGATTTTTATGCAGATACTAATTTTATGTTTATTCCAATAGGTGGCTTTTTTTTGTTTTTGGCAACGGCGGAAATAAAGGCAGTGCGTTAGTAAATATCATTATAGGCATAATCAATTTAGTTCCCGGGATTTTATGCTTAGTTTTCGGCTATACTTATGGGATTTTAATTTTAAAAATTTTTGGATTTGTCATAATAACTTTTGTAGTGATTATGATTGTCTCAAGTTTATTCGGACTTAGAAGAAAGAAATCTGATAAAGACGATCTTAATGATGGAAATTCTCAAGGTTAAAATAATTTTTTATGACTTTCTTTAGTGCTTTTCAAATATCACAATCTAAAGAGATTTCCCGGCGCAGGAATGTTGTATAGTTTTATAGCTAAGGAATTATGTTTTAAATAACTTAAACTAAGCTCTTGTGGTCTTTAGTAAGACCATAAGGGCTTTTTGGTGAGCTGCGGGTTTTGATACTTGCATTTAATTTTTCAGGAGACAAAAATTGGTCAATTTTGTTGCTAAAAAGTGCTTAAAATGATAAACTAATTATGTATTTGGTTTGTTTGGCTGTTTTTAAAGGAGGTTGTTATGAAGGCATTAAAAGCAATAAGTCTGGTGCTTGTTGTGCTGGTGTTTGTGTGCGGAGTGGGAACAGCAACGGTTGCATATGCTGCTGAGAGGGATGAAATTATTATTACACCCGAGACTATAATAGACAGTACATACTTTAATGACAGCAACCTTTTTAGTGCACTGCTTTCGATAGTTAATGCCGAGCGTATACTTGGGGGAGAGACCGCTACGGTCAGCTCATTTAGGGCAGATTATTTTAATGATAAAATTTCGATCAATCTTAACAACGAAGATCCCTCTAATTTAATAGGAAGCTACCAAATAAACGCCCATCCCAACAAAAAAATATCATCGCTTGACGGATTGAATTATTTATTTTTGGGAGCTTTAAAAGAGCTGAAGATTGACAATAATAATCTTAAAACCGTTATGGACAGTCAGCTTAGTAGTGCTGCCAACCTTAATAAGCTTACACTGAAAGCCAACAGAATTGAAGAAGTTGAAATATTTGCAAGCAACAAGATTTATTATCTTGACCTGAGCGAAAACAGACTTAAAGAAGTTGACCTGTCTTTGATGGAAAAGTCTGACGGCGTATATTACGCTGTAAACAAAGCTTATGTAAATCTGGATTATAACAACATAGAATCTGCAAGCGGTATAATATTGCCAAACACGTCTTATGTGACTGCTGACCTGTCGCTTATTTGCAACAACATGATGACTGCTGTTCCAAGTGATTTTGGAGGACATAATGCGGTGCTTTGGGTGCAGGGCTATAAGCCCACTAATGAGGTGGAAGCCGGGAACGTGCTCAGACTTGTTCAGCAAGGTGCTGATGTACTTACTGCAAAGTTATTTTATCAAACCGGAAGTAGCTTTTTTGACAGTGCCGACCCCAACTATGTGGTGACTGAGAGCGACACAAGCGGCATGCTGACATTTGTTCCGGGCAAGCTTATGCTTAAGCTGTATGAAAACGGTATTGAGATTGTAACGGAACCGTTTGTTTTAAGAGAGTTGGATATCAGACCCGCAAAACCCAGCTTTATTGTGATGGACCTCAATGACAGTCCTATGGGTGTATCCGGCAGATACGGAAACGGTATTAAGATAATATCCTCCAGCAGCTCGGGTGCTACCGTTTGGGCAAAACAGAGGAGCGCTGATGATTATAAGGTTGGCAACGAGGTAACCCTTGTGACTACCGGCACATATCAGGTAAGTTTTGTGGCGGTGTTTGACGGCTTGACTTCGGATGAAACAGTGTTTAATGTAACATTGTATAATGCAGCGGCTCTGACATGGCTGCTTGTTGGTGTGATTGTGCTTGTTGTAATAATAATTGCGGCGATGCTTGTCATAAGATGGTATAGGGCAGGCGGAATTGTGGCGCCGCTAAGCGAAAAAGAGCGCGGCAAAATTGACAGACCCCGAAGGTAGGAATATATGGAAGTAGTTTTAATAACAGGGGCCGGCACCGGTATAGGTGCTGCTGCGGCGAGATTGTTTGCAAAGAGCGGATATAAGGTGTATGGGCTTGCGAGAAATGCTTTTGACATAGAAGGTGTAACTTCTATTGTGTGCGACATGGGTGTGCGTGAGCAAATTGTGAAAACGGTTGATTGGCTCATTAAAAAAGAGGGGCAGGTTGACATTTTGGTCAATAACGCGGGCATGGGAATTTTTGGAGCGAGTGAGTTTAGCGACAGTGCTCAGATTGAGCGTATAATGAATGTTAACTTTTTGGGGGCAGTGACGCTGACAAATTTTGTGTTGCCGTATATGCGCTCTCAGGGCGGCGGCAGGATTATCAACACAAGCTCAATCGGGGGATTTATACCTCTGCCGTTTCAGAGTTTTTATTCGGCGTCAAAGGCGGCACTTGAAAGTTGGGCAAAGGCGCTCAGCGTAGAAGTTAAGCCCTTCAACATCAAAATCACTAACCTTCAGTGCGGTGATGTAAAGACAGACTTTACTAAAAATCGTGAGAAATCTAAATGTGACACCAAAGGAATTTATAGCAGTCGTGAGGAAGTGGCACTCAAACACATCGAGCATGATGAGCAGAACGGGATGAAGCCTGACATTGTGGCGAAGGCCATGCTGAAGGTAATAAGAAAAAAACATCCTCCGCTTAATTTGGTTGTAGGTTTTGGATTTAGAAGCATTAAACTGCTCACCCGAGTATGCTCTGAAAGGGTTGTTATGGGTGGGGTGAAAATTTGGTATCACATAAAATGATTTTTGCGGCTATATGGGGCATCCTTTCGGCTGCGCTTGTGCCTAAATATATTAAGTCATTCAGAGCTTTTTAAGTAAGCATTAATATGCTTTTAAATAATAAGCTTAACATTGTTTTTTGCCGACCGATGGGACTGCGTTGAAACCTCAGTATTTACTGAGGTTTTTGTGTGCGACTAGGCGGTTTTGATATGCCGACTGTTTAGTCGGGCGGTGATGCCACCGCCGGCGAATATTTTTTGTCTAAACAAAAAACTTAAAGTGTTTGACAAAGCATTAAAAACGCCTGTAATCTGTTTGGTGTAAGGGGTGTTTTTTGGTATACTTGTTTTGTGATTAGGATAAGTGATAATTTGTATAAGCTTTCAAAGAGGCTTTGTCCGCTTTTTGTTGTGGGCGGGTTTGTGCGTGAAAGCCTGTTGGGTCTAAAATCTGCTGATATTGATTTGGCAGGGCCGCATACGGTTGATGAGCTCATTTCCGTTTTGGGGCAGAGTTGTGTGGTTGTCAAAAACAAAGCACTTAATACCGCTCAGATTGTTTTTGAGGGCGTGACTTATGAATACAGTACCTTTAGGATTGAGGAGTATGTTGGTGGGAAACATAATCCGAAGAAGGTGAGTTTTGTAAGCAATGTTTTGACGGACGCACGGCGGCGCGATTTTAGCTGTAACGCAATTTATTATGATTTATCAAACGGCAAAACTATTGACCCGTATAATGGCGCTCGTGACATTAAAAACAAAACAATCAGAATGATTGAAAACAGTCTGGAGTTTGATGGCGTCAGAATTTTGAGAATGATAAGGTTGGCTCTAAATTTGGAATTTGAGATAGAGCCCAAAACTTGGGCTGCTGCCAAAAAGTATTCTTCAAATCTTGATGCAATTTCGCCCGCAATTAAACGGGTGGAGCTAAGAAAAATCAATCCGCAAAAATTGAAGCAGGCGGAGGAGATGCTGAATAGACTTGTTTTAGAATGACCCATGTCTTTGTTAGTCCATCGGCCTTGCGATATACTAAAGGCTCTAGTCTTTGTGAACTAGGGTCTTGTTGTTGTGCAATAAAAATTATTTTTTAAACGGTGTCGGTTGACATCGTTTTTTTGCATTTATCGGTTGACGTGGGGGGGGGGGCGATGTGTTATAATATTGAAGATTTAGAAAGATTATTAAAAAAATGCAGTTTCTTTTTGGATTGAAAGGAGAAAAAATGAAAAAGAAAGTAATGGTTGAATTCTTTTTAGGTATGAGCATGATTTTGATTCTGGGTGCGGTTATTTATTTTTCGGTGACTGAGGTCAAGCTTTGGTTGACATTTCAGGATTTTTACAGCAATGCCGAAAGGTTAGAAATAGCGCAATACATACCCAGCGTTGCATGGATAATTGTGGCTTTTGTGGGGGCAGCCTTGATACTTGCCAATCTTATTTTGCTGTGCTTGCCGAAAATAAAGAGAGAATTTGTGTATACTTTATTTGGTATAATCGGCATATTGAGCACGGTGTTTATTGTGCTGCAGGTGATTGGCGGAACTGCTTTTGTGCAATATTTGGATGGTTTGCTGCATGGTATTGAAGAGGATGCCGTATTGTTTAACGCTGAGACACATGTTGTGTACTATACCAATTTTGTTGGGCTTTTAATTGCCGCTTGTGTTTGTGGGTTCGCGAATGATGGATGGCAATGTAAAAGCAGATAGCGGTGCGTCAGAAGAAGCGCAGATAACGCAAAGTCAGCCTTTGAGCTTGCCGCAGAGTAGTGAGGGCGAGGCGCTTATGGCTGAGCTTAAGGATTTGCAGAAGCAGGTACAGGAAAAGCGTATGCTGGATGAGGTAAAAAAACAAATCCTTGAAATGAAAAATCAGTTGAAATGAAAGGTGGTGCAGGTGTGTGCGGTTTTGCCTGCCGCGCGCCAGCGCGCGGCAGTGCACGAAGCCAAAGGCTTCGTGCTGAAAAACCCGTAGGGTTTTTTGCAAAACCGCTCTCTGCTTGTGACTAAAAAAGGTTAAATTCGGCAAAAATCAGGTGTATTATTACACCTTATTTTTTTGGCGTTAAATGGCAACTGCATATGTGTTTTTCAAAAAGTGCCCATGCTTTGTTGCTAAAAAAGTGAATTTGTAGTATTCTTATACAAGATATAAATAGGAGAGAAATAATGGGACTGTTTGATTCAAACAAAAAACAGGTTAAGAAACTTGAAAAAATTGCGGACAAGGTTGAGGCTCTTGAAGAAGAATATAAAGGCAAGAGCGATATGGAGCTTATGAAAACTACTAAGGTGCTAAAGGACAGGCTTGCTGCGGGTGAAACACTTAATGATATTCTGCCTTGTGCTTTTGCGGCGATGCGTGAGGCCAGCGCCAGGGTTCTTAATATGCGGCACTTCCATGTGCAGATTTTGGGTGGTATTGCACTTCATCAGGGGCGTATCGCTGAAATGCGCACAGGTGAAGGTAAAACGCTGGTGGCTACGCTTGCCACATATCTCAACGCACTGAGCGGCCTTGGAGTGCATGTGGTTACTGTAAATGAATACCTCGCCAAAACTCAGGCCGAGTGGATGGGCAAGGTATATAAATTTTTGGGGCTGACGGTTGGTGTAAACCTTAACAGCATGAACGACGAACAGAAGCGGGCAGCTTATGACTGTGATATTTTGTATTCAACCAACAACGAGCTGGGGTTTGACTATCTTAGAGATAATATGGTGCAGGAAAAATCACAAAAGGTGCAACGCGGTCAGGCGTTTGCCATCGTCGACGAGGTAGACAGTATTTTGATAGACGAGGCCAGAACCCCACTTATTATAAGCGGCAGAGGCATGAAGTCGAGCGAAACATATTATACCGCTCAGCGGTTTGTCAGAGGACTAAAGAATGATGACGATTTTGAGATTGACGAAAAAGAAAAGAAAGTAAGACTTAGTGAGCAGGGCATTGAAAAAGCTGAAAGATTTTTTAAGATTGAAAACCTCAGTGACATAAACAATCTTGAGCTTAACCACCATATTAACAACGCGCTTTATGCCAACTTTATTATGAAGCGTGACAACAACTATATCGTTAAAGACGGTGAGATTATTATCGTTGATGAGTTTACCGGCCGTCTTATGCCCGGAAGGCGTTATAGCGAGGGACTCCATCAGGCCATTGAAGCCAAAGAAAATGTTAAGATAAAAGATGAAAACAAAACACTTGCAACAATAACATTTCAAAATTACTTCAGGCTGTATAAAAAGCTTAGCGGTATGACGGGTACTGCCAAAACCGAGGAGAGCGAGTTTAACGGAATTTATCGGTTGGACGTTGTGACAATTCCAACAAACAAGCCCATGATAAGAAAAGACGCTCCTGACGTAATTTATACCACCGAAAACGGAAAGATGCGGGCGGTGGTGAGAGAAATCATAAAGTGGAATGAATCGGGCAGACCTATTCTGGTGGGCACTGTAAGTGTTGAGCGAAGTGAAATTTTGAGTGATATGCTCAAAAAAGAAAAGGTGCGTCACACCGTGCTTAACGCCAAAAATCACGAGAGCGAAGCGGAGATTGTAGCTCAGGCCGGAAGGCTTGGTGCTGTCACAATTGCCACCAACATGGCGGGTCGTGGAACGGACATTCTGCTTGGAGGAAATCCCGAGCATTTGGCTAAGGCTGCTTTGAGAGACAAAGGGCATACCGACGCTGAGATAGATATAATAAGCGCCTATACAACCACATTGAGTGAAGAAATGAGAGCACTTAAGGAAGAATATAACAAGCTGTATCAGAAGTTTAAGGCAACTACCGATGAAGAAAAACAGAAGGTTGTGGAACTTGGAGGTCTGTATATTATCGGAACCGAACGGCACGAGAGCAGGCGTATTGACAACCAGTTGAGGGGCCGTGCCGGACGTCAGGGAGACCCCGGGGCTTCGGTATTCTTTGTTTCGATGGAAGATGAGCTCATACGCCGATTTGGCGGCGACAGGATGAAGGCAATATCTAACTTCTTTAGAATTGACGAGGATGTGCCTTTCCAGATAAAGATGCTTAGCCGTCAGATTGAGGCAGCTCAAAAGAGGATTGAGGCATATAACTATTCTATAAGAAAGAGTGTTCTTGAGTTTGACGACGTAATGAACCGACAGAGGGAACTTATATATGCCGAGCGTGACAAGGTTTTGGATGGCAATAATGTGCATAACGAAATTTTAGAAATGTTCCCCGAGGTTGTTCACAAAGTGGTTTATGGCAGTCTTGACGAAAACAAGCCCTATTTTGAATGGGACCTTCCGGAATTTAACAGGTCACTTGAAGACAGGCTGTTTGTTAAAGGTAGCAACATTGTGGATGAGAACTTTGTAGAGGACCTTGACGTAGTCGAAGTTTATGAAAAGGTTCAGGAGCTTGTTTTGAAGCGCTATGAGGGTATTATTGAAGAAGCAAACGGCTACGGCTATGATTTTTCAAAGCTTGAAAGATATTTTCTCCTAAGAGTTGTTGATGTGCTTTGGATGGACCACATCGACACTATGGATATTCTTAAAAAAGAAATCGGTTTGCAGGCCTATGGGCGCCGTGACCCTATTGTGGAGTATAAAAAAGAGGGCTTTGACCTGTTTGACCGCATGATTGAAAAAATCAGAGAGGACACCAGCACCTTCCTCTTGAACGTAAAGGTTCAGGCGCCTCCCGCTATGCCCACTCAAAAGAAGGTTGAAACTACCACCAACGAGAAATTTACTCAGGCAAAGTCGTCTAAGGTTGTGGGCAGGAATGAACCTTGTCCGTGCGGGTCGGGACGGAAGTATAAGAACTGTTGCATGAATAAGGGGTGATGATGTATAAGTGATGCCTCACTGAGGTTTCAACACGGGGTGGTGTCAAGAATGTTAAATTAGTTCACTTGCAAAATTTTGCTAAACCGCTAAACTTCAACGCACAAATTTTGTTACATTCACAAATTTAATACTCTTGACACCGATGTATGTGAGGGTGAATGACTGTCAGAATAGTTTGACAGCACTTATACATCATCTTGGAGAAAGAGGAGAATAAAAGAGGAATGGATATACGAAAGTTTCAAAAAGAGATAATTGAACACAAGAAGAAACAGGGGTTTAATTATACGGACATAAATCTGGAGTTTTTATGTCTTTATGGTGAGGTTGGCGAAGCGTATGATGCCTACTCTAAAAAGAAACCCGGTTTGGGCGGGGAGCTGGCTGATATTGCAATATATTTATGTGCACTTTCTGAAATGCTTGGTTTTGATTTGGAAAAAGAAATAAAAGACAAAATGGAAATCAACAAAAAGCGGAAGTATAAGATGGTTGACGGAGTGCTTTTGAGAGAAAAGACTGACATTGACCCTTAAGATTTTTTACTTTAGGAGAATTTATGTTTATTACAGAAGATGTTTTTGACAAAGTTATAGAAAAGGGAACTTTGCCCACAGTGGTTAAGTTTACGGCCAACTTTTTGTGTCTTGTTAACAAAGACAACATAGTTGGAGCGGTTATGTATGATTATAACTCTAAGTGGGGCAAGTGGCTACCTTTTTATGATGATAAATATGCCTTTATATTAAACCATAATTTTAAGGCAAAAACTTATGGTGAGCTTATTGCTGAGTGTGATGAGCTTACCAACGAGGTTAGCGGTGTTGCTCCCAACAGTGAAAAGCAGGCCTTTAACAACGCCAACAAAAGATTTTTTGAGGTGTTTGAAAATGTTAAAAGTCTTAAGCTTCAGCGTATGCCCAACATTGTCTATGAGCTTAAGTTTTCAAAAACGCGAAATGCTTATTGTTTGTATAAGTTGCTGTATTTTGCCGTAACTGAAATTGACAATATGCAAGCACTGTTTAAACCAAAAGGTTTCAGCGGCACGCTTCTTGACATAACTAAGCTTGACACGCCGTATGAAAATAAAATGATTGTTGAAAGCGTGGGCAAGATAATAACCGAAAATCAATTCCCGCTTTTTAATCATATACTCACATGGAAGGAGTAAGATACCGGGAGTTTCTGAAATTGTTTGTTTCAAAAATTTTACAGCGTCGTGCAGGTGGCAAAAGTGTAAAATTTTTACATTCTTACAATTTCAGAAACTCCTGATGCAAGAAAGGAAAAAGACGGTGCTTCGACCACTTCGCAGTCTGCAGAATCGTCCGAGATTGCTTGAAAAGGCGTTTGGTGATATATAGTGCGGCAGGTTTATTTGGTGGTAGGAATATGTTGTATTAAGGAGAAACAAAATGATAATTGATGAAGCAATTATAAAATTTAATAATGTAAAGATGAGAGCAGCTTATCTGAAGGAGTGTCTTTGACCCGGCAGGGCTAAAAAAACAGCTGGAAGAAGCGAAAAAAGAACAGGAAGACCCTACACTTTGGAGTGATGCGGCAAGGACTGCCTCAAACGGAAAAAAGATAAAATCACTTGAGCGGGAGCTTGGTAAAATCAAACGGGTGGACGCTGATTTGTCGGACATTGATTTTTTGTGTGATTTGTTTGAGTTGGAGCCCACCGACGAGATAGGCATGGATATCACCAAAAAGGCGGACCTTCTTGAAGAGTTTGTAGAGAGTGCCATAATAGATGCTCTCTTAAACGGTAAATATGACAACAACGATGCAATTTTAAGCATACATGCCGGCGCCGGCGGCACTGAGGCTCAGGATTGGGCAGATATGCTTTATCGTATGTATGTAAAGTATTCTGAAAAGCAGGGCTATAAGGTGACGGTGCTTGACTATCAGGCGGGGGATACGGCCGGAATTAAGAGTGTTGTGTTTAGTGTTCAGGGTGAAAAGGCTTACGGCTATCTCAAAGCCGAAAAGGGCGTTCACCGGCTGGTGAGGCATTCTCCGTTTGATGCCAACAACAAGAGGCACACGAGCTTTGCGAGCCTTGATGTTATGCCCGAGATTGATGAGGCAGTTGATATTGAAATAAACCCTGAGGAGCTTCAGATTGAAACATGCAGGGCGGGCGGTGCCGGCGGACAGAACGTAAATAAGACTGAGACTGCAATAAGAATTGTACATATCCCCACGGGTATTGTAGTTACCTGTCAAAACGAGCGAAGTCAGCTCCAGAATAAAGAAACTGCACTTAAGATGCTCAAAAGCAAGCTGATAGCAAAAAAGGAAGAGGAACTTCAAAAAAGTAAAGACCAGATTCAGGGTGAGCTAAAAAAGATTGAATGGGGCAGCCAGATAAGGTCATATGTGTTTGACGAGAGCAGAATCAAGGATCACCGCACGGGTCTTGAAAATACCAATGTGGCGTCAGTGATGGACGGCAATATTCATGAGTTCATTATGGACTATCTTAAGAAAAGTTGAAAATAAGTTGGTTTTATGAATTAAGTAAAATGTCTTTAGGTTGAAATCCTAAAGACATTTTTTTATTATTCTTTTAAATTAATACTTGACAAAAATGCGGGGGGGGGGGGGGGATAATAGGTGCAATGAATAATTTAAATTCATTTAGGAAGGAGAAAAAAAATGAAAAAAATTTTAATAGGAGCTTTTGTAGTAGCAATAATTTTACCATGTATGTTTTTGTTTGTAGGGTGTGGTCCGTCTGGTGACGGAAACCAATCTGAACTTGAAAGCCGAATTGAAGCCCTTGAACAGGCGAACGAGGATTTGGAGCAGGCATATGAAGCATTGCAGAACGAGAATACAGGAATGCTGAAGTTTTTTGTCTTGGAACTTGAAGAAATGGTTTCTGTTCAGGTTGCCGTAGGAACTGAAGTTGTAATCTTTATTGATAACAGTTTTTCTTGCACATATTTTACACAAACAGGGGCTGCAACATCGTATAATCTTAAAATTGAATATTGGGTTCCAAGTGGCGGAACTTCAGAATTCATTGATTATGGTACTGTTTCCGGAAACGACTATTACACCATGGGCGATGGAGTTTATAGAATTACTGTATTAAGCATAACGGGTGCGGATTCTATGCAGTTGAATATTCTTCTAAGCGAAACTTATCCAAGCTAATATAATCAACATGAAAGACTTCTAATCGGAGGTCTTTTATGTTGCAGAGAAATGCCCGATAAAGTGGTTTTTGAGAATATTGAGAATAAAAAAGTGAAATATAAATGTGAGCACTGCGGGATTAATTATACCAAAGCCGAATTAAATAAATCAAAAGATAATGTTGCGGAGCATACAGAGGAAGAAGAAATTGGAGAGATTGAATTTGCTGACTTTGAAGAGGAATATTTTGACAATTGTATAATTTTTGATTTTAGACCATATAACACACATACTGAAAAATAGATAGAGCGAAGATATAATAAACTGTTTGGATTAGAATTTGAAGACGACAGCGGGATGGATTCGGAAGAGATTTTGGATAGTGCAAGGGAATATTTTTTGGATAATTTGGAAGAAATTAATGAATATTTAAATTCAAACAAAGCGAAAGATATAAAACAGAAATATAAATGTTATTTGTCCGCCGATGAAGAAGAAGATGATGATGAGTGATTTGCTTTGCTCTTATAATGGCTTTATGTTATAATAACCAAGTGAGATATAAAGTTCAAAAGAAACTTGAAGATATAATTAAAAACAGAGGCATTGAGGATGTCTTTGTTTTGGCCATTGAAACCAGCTGTGACGAAACATCTGCTGCGGTAGTAAAAAACGGCAGGGAGGTGCTCAGCAACATTATTTCGTCGCAGATTGACATACACAAACGCTTTGGCGGAGTGGTGCCCGAGGTGGCTTCGCGCAGTCATACTGAGGCTATTTCCGGTGTAGTAAATGAGGCTCTAAACGCCGCTAAAATTATGCTCCAGCAAATTGATGCTGTGGCAGTTACATACGGTGCAGGCCTAATTGGCGCCCTTATGGTGGGTGTGAGCTTCGCCAAGGCCCTCTCTTATGCCTTGGGTGTGCCTCTCATAAAAGTAAATCATATCAAGGCACATGTGGCGGCAAACTATATCATCAATCCTGACCTAAAACCGCCGTTTATGGCGCTGATTGTCAGCGGCGGACATACTGCCATTGTCAGTGTTACAAGCTATACTGAACAAAAGTTGATAGGCTCCACCGTGGATGACGCCATAGGCGAGGCATATGACAAAGTAGCAAGGGTTTTGGGGCTTGAATACCCCGGCGGACCTAAGGTAGATAAGCTTGCCAAAAACGGAAAGAACAGCATAAGATTTGTCAAAAGTGAAACGCTTAAAAACAGTTTTGACAGCAGCTTCAGCGGGCTTAAAACGGCTGTAATAAATTATATCAACACCAAAAAGCAGCGCAGCGAGGAGCTTAATGTAGAGGATATCTGCTGCTCGTTTCAGACTGAGGCGGTTGAAGGTTTGATTTCTAAAACCATCAGAGCCTGCCTTGAAAACAATATCTCTACGCTTGTTTTGGCGGGGGGAGTGGCTGCAAACAGTTATATCAGGCAGCGCGCTTTTGAAGAATGTAAGAAACACAACATAACATTGTGTGTGCCGCCGCTTGTTTATTGCACCGACAACGCCGCTATGGTCGGAGTTTTAGGATATTATAATCTGATGGCGGGAGAGGGCATTGCTGACGATGACCTCAGTGCGGTTTCAAATCTGCCTTTATAAAAATAATAGATGAAGACCAATCCGCACGGTTTGGTCTTTTTACATAAGGATTGTTTTTAGTGAGTTTTTATATAATAATTATACAAGTCCTCAGCACATTTGTTAAGCAAAAGCTTATTTTCCTGAAGGTAACTGCTTTGGGCCATTAGGTCAAAATAATTTACAAAGAGAAGTAGCCTAAAGTTTTCGGTGCCTACGCGCTTGATTACGGGGTCTATATTTTTGGCACTTAGCCGTGTGCCCCATATCTTGCTGGCGTTGTAGGTTTTCATGTGTATGAATATTTCATGAAAGTATACAAGTTTTGTAATTTGCCGGATTTCTGACTTTTCAAAATTGAAACGTTTGAGTATGTGCGGAATCATTTTGGCACCAAGTTCGGCATGATTGTGGAAATTATATTTCCCTTTTTTTTGTGCCAATTTAAGTGCTGCAGGTTTTCCGATATCATGAAGCAGCATTGTCCACAGCAGCAGGGTTTTGGTTTTTTGGTCAACCTGACTGCACTTCTGAGCTTTTTTTACGGCCTGCAAAATATGCTCATCAACTGTAAAGATATGATGCGCGTTTTTTTGGCTGAGCCCTATACTCGGCAGAAACTCAGGCAGAAGCTCGTTTAACACGCCAACTTTTACAAGCCCTTTAAAGATATACTTTATGCGGTTGCTAAAAAGCGCCTCTTCAAAACTCTCTTTAAGAGGCGCAAAAACTTTGACTTCGATATATTTTGATTTAACCTCATTAAGCCTTTGCAAAATATCCATTAAAATTAGTATATCACATAAAGGATAATTGTAAAATTAAAATGAAGAAGTTTAAACAAAATACGATTTTAACTTTTTAAATTTAGATACATGTTTTTGAATATTCAATAAATTGCTGCAGAGTTTAAATTATTTTTCATCGGTCTATATTAACATTATCCAAACGCAAAGTATATCGGAAACAACACAATAAAGCTTTCATGCAAAAGCATTGAAGAAGTTTTGGATTTTATTAAGGTATGCATTAAGTTTTATAAGAAAGCGCTTCTCGGGGGTGCTTTTTTTGTATTTACGTATTGACATGGGGGGGGGGGGGCGGTATGGTATACTATTAGCGTTTGAGTGAGGGATTTAATATGAGTATTTTGGGATATAGATGGAAGGATTTGATGATATCCTTTAGTAAAGCGAAAAGTTTTGGAAAAGAGGTTGCCGAGGCACTAAAAGAGAAGCGTGATGAGAAAAGATGGGGATATTGGGAGAAAAGAGTTGAAGAGAACTCTCTTTTAAAAGATGCGGCTGAAGAGTTTGAGGATAATTATCAGGGAGATTTTGATGCTATGAATTCAAATGACATGCACCGTATTCTAAAGCGGCTGGATGCACAAACTTCAGGCAGAATTGGTGTTGCTGCAATATGTTCAGATGCAGTAGAAAAAAGTAAAGATGCTGCTTTAAGGGGGGCCGGTTATATAAAAGTTCAAGGCGGCAAGCTCTATGGGTGGCTGCTTAAGATGATAAACAACAAAGAAGAAGTGCCACAAATGACCCTAGAAGAAAATGAAGCCATGATTGAAATAGTTGATAATTGCATAGACAATATAATTTGTGGAGATTTTGTGAAACAAGCAGCGCAGGAGCATGCCACACCTCAACCCGAGCCCACCCCTGCTGAGGAAAAAGAATTTGAAAACAGCATTGAACAAAAGCTTAATGAGGCCGAACAGGAGGTTCAAACTTATTTTGAGAATTTTCACAATCAGGATAAGATTATTGAGGATATTGGAAAACTCAATGTAGAAGAGGATTGTGCAAAGCCTAAGCAAGTTTTTGAAAATATTGCTGTGGCAGAAAATGCTGAGGCAGAAACAAGAGTTGAGAATATCTCATCATATAGGTATAAGCAGGCCTTTGAAGATATTAAGGCGGCAGATAAGATTAAAGAAGAAATATCAGATATGCATCAAAGTACCCGGTCTTTTGAGGATATCGCGACGTCGGTAAAAGAGGCGGAATTGGTGGAAGATGCTTCTTCATATAGATATAAGCAATCATTTGAGGATATTATTGAGCAAGAAAAACCGATTGAAGATAGTTCTGTAACAGAACTAAGGGCTATGAAGAAGGAGCTTAGCAGTACTCCTGCATGGGTAGAGAAGGATGGCAAGATGGTGCCGAATGAGGGGATTAAAGAGATTCAGGGGAAAATTGCAATAGCGGAAAGAGATTTGGCTGGACGGGGAATAAATTTTCAGGATGATGGCCAAGAGTTTCATGTTGACTTGCCTGACAATGAAAGGAGTTTTGAGAACGTAGCAGAAATAAAAAAAGCAGAAGAATATGTAGATTCTGAAGAATATGAGGAGCATAGAAAAGCGGTAAGTGAAAATATTGGAAAATATGATAGTATAGTAATGAAAAAAAGATATGCAAACAATTTGGAAGAAATTGAGCAATTTGGGATAGAAGAAGCGGAGTTGGAGCAAAAATTAACCGAAATAGGATTTTCACCTGAAGATCTTTTGGCTATGAAGGCACGGATGCATCAAACAGCAAACCAACGAGAAGAACAATTTGGGAAAGAAGCGGTTAAAAAATATTACATGGGGCCTGATATCTCTCAACAGGAGAAACAATCTCCGCCGCCTCAGCAGATTTCAGAGGATAAATTGCAAGAGATTTCTGAAATGCCAACAGAAACCTGGGTGGACAGAGCAAAAATTATAGAAGAAATGGGTGGTGGGAGTCCTGAAGATTTGGCAAGTTTGAAAAGAATGTGTGAGATGAGAGACCAGCAAGATGCTGCTATGAAAAAACCAGCTCAAAAGCCGGAACAAATTATGGCAATGGAATAAAAAAAACCGCATTTGCGGTTTTTTTTTGTTAGGGTTATATTTTGACAAAGTGTAGCTTTTGGTGTATACTGACCCTGCTATGTATAAATTGGTTAATATTATTTCGACCTTAATAAATTATGTGCGAAGGGAGTGAAACTATTGCTGCGTGCTGTGTGTCGCAGCCGCCTATGCCGGTTGTGGTAAATACTGCTTTATTTTGGGCCGGTGCCTTAGAAAAAATGAATAAAAAAATTGGCAGCGCAACTATAAAAAACAATGCAAGCATGATTGCTTGCTTAAGGGAGAAGTAATATGTTACAAGTAATAGATGTAAGTTTGAACTTTGGAAGCAGGAAACTGTTTTCGGAAGTAAATTTGAAATTCACCAAAGGCAACTGCTATGGTGTGATTGGTGCAAACGGCGCCGGAAAGAGCACCTTTTTAAAGTTGCTTTCAGGTGAGCTGGAGCCCAGCAAGGGCGAATGTGTAATGGGCAAAAACGAACGTATGTCGGTTTTGCAGCAAAATCAGAACGCATATGACCGTGAGACGGTTTTGCGTACTGTTATGCTGGGGCACAAACGGCTTATGGATATAGCAGACGAAAAAGAAGAGCTTTATCAAAAAGAAAACTTCAGTGAAGCTGACGGCATAAGGGCAGCAGAGCTTGAGCAGGAGTATGCTGACTTAAACGGGTGGAACGCCGAGAGCGATGCAGCAACTCTTTTAAGTGACATTGGCGTAGATAGTAAGCTATTTGAAAAGAGGATGGCAGAGGTTGAGCCTAAGGTTAAGGTTAAGGTTTTGCTGGCGCAGGCGCTTTTCGGCAATCCTGACATACTGCTTTTGGATGAGCCAACCAATAACCTTGACATAAAGACTATTGCATGGCTGGAGGAATTTTTGCTTAACTTTGAAAATACTATAATCACCGTTTCGCACAACAGGCACTTTTTAAACAAGGTATGTACGCACATTTGTGATGTGGACTTTGGCAAAATCAGTATATTTGTGGGAAACTACGACTTTTGGTATGAAACAAGTCAGCTGATTTTGAGACAAATGAAGGAAACTAATAAAAAGCTTGAAACACGCGCTCAGGAGCTGAAGGACTTTATTGCAAGGTTCAGTGCCAATGCGTCAAAGAGCAAGCAGGCAACAAGCCGGAAGAAAGAGCTTGAAAAAATTACGCTTGAAGATATTAAACCTTCAAGTCGTCAATACCCATATATAGACTTTAAGTTTGAGCAGCAGATAGGCAACGACGTTTTGGTTGTTGAAAAGCTGACTAAGAAAGACTTTTTTGAAAACCTGAACTTTACTATTGACAAAGGCGATAAGGTGGCATTTTTAAGCGACAATGTCAAGGCGGTGTCTGCGCTGTTTGACATAATTTCGGGCGCTGATAAAGATTATACCGGCGTGGTAAAGGTGGGCAAAACTATAAAGATTTCGTATCTGCCCAAAAATTATGATGAACTGTTTTCAAGCAATATGATTTTGACCGAGTGGCTTTCTCAGTATAGCAAAGAAAAAGACGGGGTATATCTGCGTAGCTGGCTGGGTAGGATGCTCTTTTCGGGCGAAGAGGCATTGAAGAGCGTGAAAGTGCTTAGCGGGGGCGAGAAGGTGAGGTGTATGCTGAGCAGAGCTATGCTGACGCAAGGAAACCTGCTTATTTTGGATGAGCCCACCAATCACCTTGATCTTGAGAGTATAACTGCTTTAAACAAAGGCATGACAAACTATCAGGGGGTGCTGTTGTTTGCTTCAAGCGACCAGACAATTTTGAGTACTGTTGCAAACAGGATTATTAGGATTGGAGGTAAGGGTAAGGAATATGATAAATATATCACCTATGACGAATATCTTGAAACGTTGAAGTAATTTATTTACCCGCAGCAGGGTTTACTATACTTTTCACTATTTGGCAAAAGCGTTCAAAGAGGAATGCGTTTTGTTTTGCCTCACAGCAAAAAGTATAGTAAACCCTGCTGCGGGTATTTTTTTAGTAAGGGGTAGCATTGTAGCATAGTGCTATTTCTTTTCTTCTATTATTGTGTGAAGGGTTGCGGAGATTTGGTGAAGAAGAGCCTTGAGTTTAAAAAGCTCCTGCAGAGAGCATCCTTCTGCCAGAATTTCGGCGATTATTGTGCCCAGCATAGCTGTGTCGGGTGTTTTCATATAGTAAGTATATGAAAACATATAGTATTGTGGTCAAAAGAATAATTTATTTTGACAAACCGCCCGTGATGTGTTAAAATCATGGCGTAACGAGAGGTGAGGAAAATGAAGAAAATTGTTGGTTTAATTATATGTTTGGCGCTTTTGGGCGGTATTGCCGCGGTGTTTTTGATAAACGATATGGCGTTTACTACGCTTATAAGTCAAGATCAAACGAAAATTACGGGGATGCTGAACCGCGCTGAAAAGAAGGTGCAGGACGCCGACAGTTATGAGTTTGTCATTTCAAAAGATCATTTTAAAAACGGTGTTACTATAAACCGTGAAAAAATCCAGCTTCAGTCAAACAATGCCGACAGCACGCTTTGGGCAATCAAGGAAGTTAAGGATGCCGACGGCAAGCCTATCAGTACCACCGAATATTATTATGACGGCATTGAGCTTTACCGAAAGATTACTTATACAAACAACACAACCGCTTTTGATGCAGTGACAATTACATATGAAAATACTTTGGCCGAAATTTTGGATTTTGAACTTGTGGACGATGAATTTTTGAACATAACGGGCTTTAGTGACCGAACTGTTGAAAGTCTTAAGGCTGAAGACAAGGTCGGAGATGATGTTGTAGGAAAAAAACAAACCGCAAGCCACATAGCTTTTAGTTTCTCTCCGTTTTATTTAGGCGAAAGACTTGTGATGGAGGCTACGGGAACATGTATGACCGGCTTTTCGAGTGCCGTTTTACCTGCAGATTATGATGGTATTATTATAGAAAAGGTTTCGTATGAATGGGCACTGAGTTTGATGGGGAACCTCAAACAAAAGGTGTTTAAGGCGGGCAGCGACAAAGAGTATATGCAAAGAACATATGACTATAATCAAGTTGGCGGAGTGACTGTTAAGACACTTACCAATGAAGAAAAGACTAATTGGGGAGTATAAACGTACAACTTTTAAAAATATAAAATAAATCCGCTGTTAGGGCGGATTTGTTTTTTGCCATCTGCTAAGCTTTGATATTGATAAGAAATATAATTTGTTATGACGGAATAATTAAATCATTTGTCAAAAAGTGAGAAAAGAAGTATACTTTTTTAGAGGATAAAAGATGTATGGAAGATAAACAAACGGCAGGCAAGAAAAGAGTAATGGGGGGGGGGTATAGTGCTCTTGATTTATTTCTGCTAATTTTCGGACTTGCAACCATAACAACTTTATTGATAGTATTTCAGTCAAATTGGCTTACAGTTGTTTGCAGTGTTCTTGGAGTACTTGGCGTTTTTATGCAAGCTAAGGGTAAAATTATTGCACAGTTTTTTTGTGTCAGTTATGCAATTTTTTATATTTTTCTTGCGTTTTCAAACCAATATTTTGGCGAAGTAATTGTTTATGCAGGTTTTATGGTGCCGCTTTTTGTTTATGGAATTATTCACTGGCTAAAGAATAGGGATAAGAAAGATAATACTGTTATAGTACGTAGAAATTTGTCGATAAAAGAGTGGATAGGGCTGGGGATTATGTTTCCGTTGGTTTTTGTAGGCGTTTATTTTTTGCTTAAGTTTTTTAACACAGCGGAACTTATTGTCAGCGCAATTTCGTCCGTCTTAGTTATGCTTGCGGTATATCTTTCTGTCAGGCGTGTTAAGTTAAACCAAATCGTATTTCTTCTGAATGATTTTGCAATGGGAGCGTTGTGGATGCTGGTGGTGATTAAGGGAGATTTATCGCTTATTCCGTTTGTCACAATATGTTTAATTTATGCAATCTATGATATCTATGGGTTGATTCAGTGGGCGAAATTGGAAAAAAGACAAAGAGTTGCAGCTGAAATCGACAGTTGTAAAAAATAATTTTGAACTGCGATATAAAAATTATAAAGACGCTTTAAATAAGTTTTGTGAAAGAGTATACTTTTTTAGAGGAATGAAAGATGTATAAAGACAGCGAATAGCAGCAAAGCAGCGATGGAATGTTTTGGGCTACAACGCCCTGTTTTTTGTGGCAGATGCTGGTATATAACGGACAACTTGAATTTCTGGCGATATTCGCTTGTTAGGTATTTCAGATAATTTATGATGCTTATGGCATTTATGTTTTGACAAAGCTTGAAAAACGCCAAAAAGCCCGGAGTGCTGCAGCAACTTCTGCAAGGGAAGCCGGAGATGAGGAAATATAATAAAAATAAAGTTTTGTTCTGTTTGTAAAAACGAAAGGCTTGTGTTAGAATATTGTAAAAGAAGGTAGAATATGAAACACAAGGTTAAAAAAGTTTTTATTGCCGGAGGCACGGGATTTTTGGGTTATAAAAGCGCTAAGCTGTTTTTGAAGATGGGAGCAAAAGTAGATACAATATCTTTGCCGGGTGAGCTTGATAATCTGGATTGGTTTGATAAAAGAATAGGGCTTACTCTCGGCAATTTGTTTGAAATGAGCGAAGAGGATATTTATGAAATGCTGAAAGACGGGGGATATGACACCTTTGTTTATGCGCTGGGGCCGGATGAGCGTATTACTCCGCCTAAACCTGCCTACGATTTTTTCTATTCAAAGCTGGTGACGGAGTGTAAAAAAATCTGTTCCGCAGTAAAAAGAGCTGGCATAAAAAGATGCGTTATAATGAATTCTTACTTCACTTATTTTGACCAAAAGTATAACGGCAGATTATCAAAAAATCATCCGTATATAAGGGCAAGGGTTGATCAGGCTAGGGAGCTGATAGAACTTGGTAGTTCAGGCAAGTTTGATGTTATGATTTTAATGCTGCCTTATATATTCGGCACAACCGAAGGGAGAAAACCCATTTGGAGAGACGCCCTTCTTTCGCACTTTGACAAGTTTAAGAGTGTGATGTTCCCGCGCGGCGGCGGCACTGCTGTTGTTAGTGCTGAGGGTGTGGCTGAGGCTGTGGTTGCGGCAAGCTTTAACGGCGAGCACGCGCAGATGTATCCCATAGGCAGCACTAATATGACTTATAAAGAACTGATTGGTGCAATGCTTGAGTATGGCAACGACAAAAGGAAATATAAAGAATTTCCAGCATTTCTTTGCACGTTGGGAGTTTTGGGCATTAAACGTAAGAACAAAAAGGAAGGCAAAGAAAATGGACTTGATATCGCAAAGCTTATGACACAGATACAGAATAAGAAGTTTTATATAGACCCGCACGACACCGCGCAAAAACTAAGCTATAGCGAGCTTGGTTTTGACGGTGGCGGCGACATTCTTCAAAGCATCAAAGAAACTATGAGAGTGTGTTTCCCTGAAAGGTTTTGACATAGTTGTTTACAGTAATATTTTTTTAATTTATATTCAAATTTATCGTCCAAGTTTTTTCTTAATTTCGTGTGGAGTGAATCCTCCATTTGCAACCATTCTTGTATTGTTCCACGCATTCGAAAAAAGAATGCTATATTCTTGCAAATCTTTAATTCCATCGAATTGTATTCCATTCTTTTTCAAATGTTTATAAATTTCCTCGTCATTTTCTTCAATAGAAATCATCTCATATAGTTTTGATATAATAACATTAAGCCTATCTTCCAAATGTGCAGGAAGAAGTTTTTCACTTTTCAATAATTTTGTCCTAAAGTATTCTCGCAGTTTCATATATTGTTCGTTTGCGATGTAAGAATAAGCTTTTTTCATTTATTACCCCATTATCATTGTGGTCGGAGTGGCGGGATTTGAACCCACGACCTCATGGTCCCGAACCATGCGCGCTGCCAACTGCGCTACACCCCGATAGTAAGCATTATTATACACCAAAACTTTAAAAAAAGCAAACCCCAAAATCAAAATAATACACAGGGTCTCCAACTTTGTTCTTCCCGCAAAAAAACACTGCTCCGCGTGAACCAAGGAGCAAAGTTAACAGCAGCAGACTTTAACAATATTTTCCGCCCACTCTGCAAAGGAGTTTGCATGACGGTATAACGGATATAATTTCAAGGTAAGTAAGCCGTCACCTTTTTTGTTTCAACAAACAAAATACTGTTGCAATTATGTGGGTTTTGAATTATAATATACCCATCACATAAATGCGTTGCAATCCTTTGTCGACACTAATTAAAAGTCTGTTGATGTTGGCTGTGTGACACAAATATAATAATATTTTGCAGAGGTGGTTGAGTGGTCTAAGGCACTCGCTTGGAAAGCGAGCGTACAGTAACATGTACCGTGGGTTCAAATCCCACCCTCTGCGCCATAAAGACCTCGCTTAATGTCTTATAGCGATAGGGCATCAAAGCGGGGTTTTTGTGTTTATTGTGGGAAAAAGACACGAGAAACGCAGAAAAATATCTTTTTACAAAATGTATGTAATTGAAATTATCTGGTTTGGATTAACTTAGACAGTGAAAAAATTATTAAATTACAGGTAAAAGGATTGTGTCTATGGGCACCTGTGTTATAATTGATACATTAATATTTTTTAGTATTATAAAACAAAGGGAGAAAGTAAATGGGAAAATTTAAAGCTAATGAAGATTTCAAAAAGAGAAGGGATTTGCTTGACAAGTATGGAGACAATGCCCGCCTTTTGTATGCCTTGGAGCTGCGCTATGGTTTAGAGGATATTGATTCTGTTGCGGTTGAGGCACTTACGGATGAGGGGGACGATCAAAAATGTGATTTGTTATATATTAATGAGGATGAAGGATACGCAGTAATTGCTCAAGCCTATGAAGCAAGAACTATGGTTAAAGGGGACTTGGCCCCATCACATGAGCTTGCCAAAGAAAACAAAGCTGCAGATTTAAATACAGCTATTGCTTGGATCTTTGATGATAAAAAGGTATCATTTATACCATCAACTCTTAAGAGTGCGATTATAAGTTTTCAGGAAAATTTAGAAAACGATAATATTAATAATATTTATTTGTGGTATGTACACAATTTTGATGAAGACAGAAACCCCAAGGTGAGGAAACAGTTAGAAAAAGTCAAAGATACTACGTTGGCCTACCTTAATACAAAATATCCAAAGAAGAATGTCAATGTTGAATTTGTTGAAGTTGGTATTAATCAATTAGAAAAATGGTATGAGAATTCAAATAAGAGGATTGTTATTGAAGATAAATTATTTATAAAAGTACAAGACGGTTTTACTATTAAAGGTATTCATTGGGAAGCTTTTGTTACAGCTGTTGAGGGGTCTTGGATAAAGGATATATATCTTAAATATGATAAGGATTTGTTTTCAGGAAATCCAAGAGACTATTTGGGTTCACAAACCAAAAAGCTTTCAATTAACTCAGGAATTAGAACAACAATTGAGAAAGATCATGATAATTTTTGGCCATTTAATAACGGTATTACAGCTTTGGTAAATTCTTTCGATTTTAATGAGAAAACCAAGAAGCTTACATTGAAAGGCATGACTATCATTAATGGTGCTCAGACAACGGGTGCAATAGCTTCTATGGATTTTAAAAACGTATTTTATGTTCCTATACGATTTATTACTTGTAAAGTTAATTCTATAATTGATAGTATTATTTTAAACAATAATAAGCAGAATGAAATTTTAACTTCAGACATGAGAAGTAACGATTCTTTTCAAACAAGGTTGCGTTATGAGTTTTCAAAATATCCAAAGCTTTTTTATAGTGGCGGCAGAAGAAGCGACAAGAAAATAGATAAGGAAATTACACAATTTGATAATTATCTTGTTGGTCAATTGTTACATGCTTTCCATTTTGATGCACATACGGCATATAATAAAAGAAAGTATTTATGGCAAGAGGATAACTATTATAATGCAATTTTCAAAGACTCTTTGACCCCAGAGCATGTAATATTTTTATATAGCTTGTCAAAAGCAATTGATGATTATAAGTTTGGTCTTAAATTAAAAGGCGAAGGTCGTATAGACAAAGAAGAAGGAATATATAGCTTTTTTCGAATGCGTGGTGCTAAAATGTTATTGGTTTCTGCGGTGTCAAAATGTATGGACACAATATTGTCAAGGAAGATAAAGGATAAGTTTTCTCTGCGCTTTAAAGATTGTACTGACTTTAATAATTGTGTTAATTTATGGAATCAATTGTTAAAGACAATAATAGGTTTTTATGAACACTTGCAAAATGGGCTTGATGATGGCTTGAAAAATAGGGAAAATATTGATAAGGCTATAGCGGCATATTCAGATTATGTTTATAGTATTAAAGAAAGCTTAGGCGACAGGTTTGCTGAAAGGTTTATTAAGGCGGTAGCAAAGTAATTTTTTATTTTGTAATGATAGGTTTGGCAGTTTAGAAGGAGTGGTTTGATTCATGGAAAAAATAAAAGAGGTATTGGATTTATTTAATGGTGCCGGAGAATTTCTGGAAAAAACCATTGAAAGAGAGCAGAATATTTCTGAGGGGGAGTTTGTTAAGCTTGTTCTTATATGGATTAAAAATTCAAAGGGGCAATTTTTGATACAAAAAACATCGAAGAAAAGAGGAGGAGTATACGCTGTTACGGGAGGACATGTAAAATCAGGGCAAAGCTGTGAGGAGGCGTGTATTTCGGAAATTGAAGAGGAGCTTGGGATAACGGCTGTAAAGAGAGAACTTAATTATGTTGGCAGTTTTCCTTATAAAAACACACGATTATTTTATACATACTGTTTGTTAAAAGAGATTGATTGCAAAAAACTTAAATATCAAAAAGAAGAAGTGGATTTTGCCGTGTGGAAGAATGCGGAAGAAATCAGGGAGTTGATTGAAAACGGAGAGTTGCGGGAAACGTCAGTTATTTCATTTGATTTATTAAAAACCAACTATTAGTGGAATATAAACATAAAGAATTGGGTTCACAAAAACATACTTGTGTGTGTTATAATTTAACTAGTAGGAATAAAATGTTTAGGAGTGTAAGCCCAGACAAAATTTATTTAAAACACTTTGTATGTATTGTTTAAAATTACTTTCGAGGGTAAAAAATAATTAAGCGTTTTTTGGTTGACAAAAAAGCCCCGGAAGGGGCCTTTTAAAAACACCAGATAGTGTTTACTATTCTTTTCCGATGGTTACGTTGTCGGTTTTGCGGTCGTTGAGGGCGTCAATCGGGTGGTCGGATTCCTGATAGCGATAATCCTTGCCGCCGAAGCCGCGGGTTTTGATGGCTTCTTTAATTATTTGGTGGCTTGCTACATCATCCGGACTATCATTTACCGCTTTATTATATTTAAAGAAATCAGCATTAGCCGTAAGTTTGCGGGCGTCAATATAGTTTTCACGGTCGCTGGTTATCCAAACGGTGTCTTTAAGAACCCTGCGGATATATTCCTTGTTTTCGCCGAATTTCAAGAGGCGGGGGAACTCGGGGTTGGGGATAACTCCAGAAACCTTTTTCTTTTCATATTTTTCCAGCAGCTTTGCAACATGTTTCAGATGTGACACTTCCATCTGAAAATGTTCCTCCCAAATTTTCTTTATATGCGGGTCGGTTTCATCCTGCATCATGCTGTAGTAAAGATAACATTCGGTGTATTCATGCATAAGCCAATTTTCAAGCCATGTACAGTTTGGGTCTTTAAGACTTTCATATTGCGAGACATGCATTTCTTCTACCATGCCTATTTCGGCAAACAGCTTGCGGCCAATATCATTATGATAAATTTGAGCAATATTCATATACCAATTCATGGTTTGTTGTTCGGCTGCCGTAATAATGCTTGCAACAAGTTTTGAATATGGGGCGGCGGTTTTAGCATCAAGGTGCCGTTTGACAAAGTCGCGAGGGTGGCGATGTTCGTTTATGGTAGGCCTTCCGGGCATAATTTCGGTAAGTTTTCCTACAAGCGTTTCGGCTTCGATGCCAAAATCTTTTTTAAGAAGATTTGCAAAACGGTAAAGATGGTCAAAATCTTCAAGAAGAGCAAGATTGAGTGCGTCAAGATTGTTTTTGTCTGTTTCGTTTTGCGCCAGAATTGCAGTCAGCTCTATGGCAAGCTGCTCATAGCCTATTGTAGTTTCCAAAAAGTTTTCATCCAGCGGTTTGAGGGCGCCGATGCGTTTTTGCTGCTGCTGTTCTTGATTTCTGATAAAAGCAATTTCACGCTTCAGGTCGGCATCATTGCAGTTGCGTGAAAACTGATGCAGGAACCATGTGGATTCAAATTCAGTGCCGTTCATTAGTATAATGCGAATTTTGGTAAAGGGGCTAGCCGATTTTTTATCATATGGTTTTGGATACATTTTTTTCCAATTCAAAACATTATCTTCCAGAGTTTTTGCCGGATATTCAAATGGATTCATATAAATTCTCCTTAATAAACCAATTATGATATTTTTTAGACTAAATTATTCAACAGAATTTTTTTATTCGGCTGCAAAGGTTGGGGCCTGTTTATTTTTCTTTTACTTTTTATTTGACTTGGGCAAACTTATATGGTATAGTTTTATTGACTTGGTCAATGAAATAGTGAAATGTTGACCAGAACTTTAATTTTGGAGGTTTCTATTATGTTAAAGATGGACGCGGTTTATATGACATTCAGAAAGTATTCAAAGATGGTGTATAAGGAGATGAATCAGAAATTGGAGCCGTATAATATCTCTTCACAGCACGGCAACTATCTGATTGCACTTATGCAAAATGACGGAATGACTATAAAACAGCTTAATGAAGCAGTTGAAAATGATGGAGCCATCACCACTAGAGTGCTCAAAAAACTCAGCGACCAAAGCTTGGTGGCAATTGTAGCAAAGAGTGCTAGGGTATCAATAGTAACTCTTACCAAATCGGGCAAAAAGCTGGGACGTACGCTTATGGCAACGCTTGGCGCCACACGCAGAAAGATATTCAGCAAGCTTAACCCCATTGAGCTTATGCAGCTTCAGAAGATTTATAAAAAAATAGCCTAAAGAGGAAAGTGATATGGTATCAACGCTCAAAATAGCATTTTTGGTTTATATAATCATAACAGTGGTGGCACTGCTTTGTTATATTCCCCGTATAACCTATTTTTTCTGGGCGTTTCAAAAAACAAAAAAATTGAATAATCCTGTCAAGAACAAGCTTTGCATCCTTATTGCGGCACGCAACGAGCCCGTGGGGATAATACATACTCTTGACGGGCTGCTTAATCAGACCTATGACAGACAGCTTTATGAAATTGTTGTGGTAGTATCAAAGTTTGACGACACAACCATAGATGTGGTAAAGACTAAATATCCAAGCGTAGAGCTTTATGTGGCTCAAAATACCAAAAGCAAGGGGGAGGCTCTTGACAATGCGGTTAAGCACTTTTTTGAAGAAAAAAGGGAGTATGCTTCGTATGTTTTGGTGGATGCTGACAATATAGTTAAGAATAATTTTGTAGAAGAAGCCAACAATGCTATGATGATGGAGGCCGGAGTTATTGTGTTTAAAAAGAAGGTTAAGAACTTTGAGAGCACAAACAAAAAATCCAGGTCGCTGTTTTGCAACTGCGCAGGCCTTGTCTGGATTGGCGTTGATGATATGGGCAATAAATATAGAAGTAGTCACAACATAGCGTGTAATATGACGGGCACCGGACTTATGGTAAAGGCAGAAGTGCTTAAAGCAATCGGGGGCTTTCCGTGCCGCACACTTACTGAGGATTATGAGCTTATGTGTGAGTGTATGATAAGGGACATTAAAACAACTTATTATGAACACGCAGCGGTATATACTGAGGAAGCCGTTACTCACAAAGAGGCCAGCAAGCGAAGAATTAGGTGGCTTAAAGGGTTTACGCAATGCCAAAAGATTTATAAGGGAAAAATAAAAGAGCAGACCTTTGACGGAGAAGAAATAAAATTTCAAAACTTTGACTTTTTATATGGAATACTTCCGCTGCTGCTTTTTGCGGTGGGTGCCATTCTTGGGATTGCCGTTCAGCTGGTGTCGGGAATTGTGCTTTTAATTTTGCAAAATAATCTGTGCTTTTTAGCGTTTATGTACGGTGGAATTTCTCTGTTATTTACTTATGTGTTGCTTGTGCTATACACGCTTTATCAAATGATTGTGGCGGGCAAAAGTTATAAAATATCGTTTTGGTCAAAAGTATGTGTGCTGTTTTTCAATCCATTTTATATATCGGAATATATTCTTATTTATTTCAAGGCAAAGCTTTCAAAAGAATGTTCGTGGGAAGTCGTTGAAAGAGTGCCGTTTAGTGTATAAGTAGGCGGGGATGATTGGTGACAAAAGAGGAACTTTTTAGAGCTATAGAAGAGCGCGAGCGGGCAGGCGAATTTGATGTTCGCGTTGTTCCTACTCCCGAAAATAAAATTAAAAAAGTTAAGGCAGGGCATAAGTTTATAAGACGTGGGCCGCTGAATTTTTTAAGTTGCAGTTTTTGGCGCGGGCTTGTAATTACGGCGGGCTATGTTATTAATTTTTTTGGTTTCGGGCTTAAAATAAAGGGCAGGAAAAATCTCAAGGGACTGAAGTCCGCCATAATTTTGAGTAATCACGTGCACGACCTTGACAACTGTATGATAAGGCAAGCCGTGGCGGGGCATAAGCTATATATAACAGCCGGTGAATTTAACAACCGCAAGGGCTGGTTTGGGCATGCTTTGAGGTCAGGAGGACTTTTGCCTTTCAGCGCAGATATTCATGCTATGCACAATCTTGGAGTTGCGATAGATTTTTATCTTAAAAAAAACTGCTATGTATTGTTTTATCCTGAGGAGGCTCTTTGGCACAGATACCAAAAGCCCAGACCTCACAAAAAGGGGGCTTATCACTATGCCGTAAAAAGCGGTGTGCCGGTTGTTCCTGCGTTTATTGAATGGGGCAGGGGTAAAAACCCCAAGAAAGCTACTGTGCATATAATGCAGCCGATTTATCCTGATGATGCGCTTGAGCGCAAAGCGCGTATAAAGAAGATGAAGGATGCAGCCTATGGCGCTTATGTAGCTAAATATGAAGAAGTCTACGGCAAAAAGCTGGAGTATAGTAATGGTTCAAGGCCGGAAAATTTTTTGGAGAATAAATAAATTTATACCGTCTGCGGGCGGTCTTGTTTTTTTTGAAAAAGGTATTGACATAGGGGAGGGATAGCTTTCTCAGTTTTTTTATTTGTATCAAAAAATATTGTTGCCACTTTTAAAAGAAGTATAATGAATTGGTATAATAATAAAGTGCTGTTCAATGCTGTTAGAGTGTGATATAATAAAAACATAAGAGGTTTTTATGGAAGTTCAGTGGATAATTTTGATAGTATTTGGAGCCCTTGTGTTGCTTGGGTTAATATTTACGCTGATTATAAAAGCGCGCCAAAATCATCAAAATGAGCAGCACAAAAATGCAAAAAGGGTACCTGACGGTGACGATAATATCTGGTCACGTTCTGATAAAGACGCCATAGAAAAAAAGAAGCAAGAAGAATTTGAAAAGGAACTGAAAAAGCTCAAAGATAAGGAAAAAAATAATGGCTATGATTTTTATGAGGAAATGAAGAAAAACACCCCTAATCCTCTTAAAGATTTGACTAAGGGAGCAGAAAATTTTAGTCTGGCAAAGTCGGGTGGAAGGCTGGCCGGGGGTGCTGCGATAAGTGTTTTGGGCGCTCTTAAACGAAAGAGTACTCGAACCAGAATGACAAGCCCTGTGTCAGGGCATTCTATAAGCTCACCCAGCATGGGAGCGGGTGTAGGCGGAAGCTCAGTATCACCAACAAGAACGCCTACGGCGCCAAGTCCTGCACATATTGTAGGAACAAGCAGCCCGAACGGTGTCTCATCAGGCGGAAGAATCAGTGACGGCGTTGATATGAAATATGAAGCGTATAAGTCCCTCAGAGACCATTCACTCAGCCTGCATGCTTTTGTCAGGGGCAAGGGTGCATGGTGGGATGCTTTTGAGGATATAAAAATTTTGGCGGCGACCCGCGAAATCCTGCAGAAATTTGACGCTGCCCGTGAAACTTTTAGAAGCGATGAGCCCCCCGCGTGGAAAGAAGCCCGCGAAAAAGCCGAGCGGGATATGTGGGCAAAGGAAAAGCTTAAAGAAAAATATGGAATTGATTTTGAAAAATAATTTTATTTTTAGTCTTTATTGAATTTTATAATATTTTTCAACTGCACGCTATGGTACAGCATATTTTTAAACATTCCTTTAAACTCGTCAATGTATCCGTTATTTAAAAAACTAAAACTGTCTTTTGCAGACAGAATTATGTGATCTAAAAGCGGTACTCCGATGGAACTGAGACCCATAAAGAACTGTCTGGTAAATTGTATATCTTCACCTGATGGATTTGCATTCCCATGCGGATGAGTGTGACACATAATCACGCCGCCGATTTTATGTTTCAGCACCTTAGTCACCAGCTCTTTGATATTTAGCTGGATGTTGTCAACCGAGCCTGCTCCGAAGCTTTCGGTTTTGATCAGCTCGTTTTTGTTGTCAATATAAGTAAGATAAAACTTTTCGTTTCCCACAACAGGAATTGTACTTTTGAGATACCTGATTACAGCGCTGGGGCTGGTGAGTAATATTTTGTTTTCAATTTTGTTCTTTTGATAAACAAGAGGTATTTGTGAACATAAAGACAGAAATAATGCTGCGACTTCGCCGATGCCGTCTACCTCCATAAGTCTTTCGGGTTGGGCCTCAAACACTGCATGAAGTGAGCCAAACTCTTCAATCAATTTGTGAGCCAGAGGATTTACATCTTTGTGTGGAATTACAAAAGAAAGAAACAGCTCAAGTATTTGGTGCGGAGGCAATGTCTCAAGACCTGCGACTTTGGCTAGTTCGCGCAGACGCTTGCGATGACCGGCATGAATGTTGGGTTTCTTATCGCTCATAAGGCATTCCCCCTTTTTATTGTTTATTTTTTTCAGATTGTGTATATTATAACACATGTCAATAAATTACAAAAGCAAAATAAAAGGGTTGAGATTTGAGCAATTTCTGCCTTTATTTGGCACATATTCTACTGTGAGTAGAGTGTATTTCTATGGCTCTATTAATGTGCAGTATGGTTCTACTCAAGTATTAAAAAGTGTATAGCGCTGGCAGCATATTTTTATTTGGATTTTGTGTCATAAACTGCTAAAGTTGTGGCATAAGTAATTGCGATGCGATTACTAAACAATTTTAAGGAGAAAGAAAATGTCATTTAAAATTTTTACGGATTCGGGAGCAAGCCTTTCTAAGGAACAGGCAGAAAAGCATGATATTACCATTATGAGTATGGGATATGTCATAAACGGTGAGGAATTTGTAGGTCAGGACGAAACAGAAGAGTTTATAAAAACTGTATATAAGAAAATGAAAGAAAAAGAGACGGTTTCGACAAATGCGGTCAACAGTGCCGATTTGTCGGATGCATTTGAAAAAGTTCTTGGCAGCGGCGAGGATATTTTATATATTGCGTTTGCATCAACTTTGAGCTCAAGTTTTGAAAATGCAAGTAACACGGCTGAAGAGGTTAATAAAAAGTATAAAGAACGTAAAGTTGTTGTAATTGACAGTTGCTGCGCTGCTATGGGGCAGGGTATGATTGTGATTGAAGCGGCAAAACAAAAAGCAAGCGGCAAAACTATTGACGCCGTAGCAAAATGGGTTGATGAAAACAAAATGAAAGCGGTACATTTGTTTACGGTTGATAATCTTGCTTATCTTTACAGAGGTGGAAGGCTGAAGAAATCTACTGCTATTATAGGAAGCATGCTTCACATAAAGCCGCTTATGCATTTTGATACTTTGTGCAAACTTACTCCGTATGGCAAGGCTCTGGGGCGTAACCTTGCGTTGAAAGCGATTGCAAATATGGTTCAGAAAAAGATTGTTAACCCTGAAGAGCAGACTATTTATATTTCGCATGCCGAAAGTATTAATGATGCGCTGACGCTTCAAAAGGCAATAAGCGAAAAAATTACAGTTGAAGATTTTGAAATAAATGACATGGGTCTTGTTATCGGAGCTCATGCAGGGCCGGGAACTTTGGCGGTATTCTTTTTTGGAAACAGATAAAACAATAGAAAAAAAGGGGCGTGTGCCCCTTTTAAAATCTCCTGCAAGGAAATCTATTCATTTTTTAATTTGCTGTTGACATAGTTCTGAAGTTTGATGAGCTTGTCGGGATTTAGGGCGGGTGTGCTTTCAAGAGGGTTTGTTATGCCCAGATTTTGATATTTGGCAAAGCCCATGGTGTGAAACCCCAGCAGCTCATATTTGGTTATGCAAGAGTAGGGCTTTATGAGGTTTAGATATTTTTCCAGATATTTTGTGCTGTCGCTTATGCCGGGGACGATAACTGTTCGTATCCAGGTATCTTTTTTTTTGGTTTCAAGATAGTCTAAAAACTCCAAAGTTCTTTTAAGCGAACCCCTTGTGTAGCTGTGATATTCTTTTTCGGTGGGGTATTTAAGGTCAAGTATGACAAGGTCACAAAGCTTTATTACTTTTTTAACATCATCATTAAAAACACTTCCGCAGGTGTCAAGGACTATGTTTATGTCATGCTGCTTAAGCATTTTGCTAAGCTCTGCCAAAAATCTTGCCTGCAGCAGCGGCTCACCTCCGCTAAAGGTTACACCGCCCGACTTTCCGAAATAGTTTTTATACCGTAATATTTTGTTAAGCAGTTCTTTGGGGGTATATTGGTCATATACGTGCGACCCGCACCAGGTTTCGGGGTTATGGCAAAAATGGCATCTCATATTGCAGCCCTGCAAAAATATTGCGTATCTTATGCCTTCGCCGTCAAAGGTGGCAAGACTTTCTATTGAATTGACGTAGCCTTTCATAGTACTCCTTAAGGGTATTAAATTTTTTCGTGGAAGGTTCGGTTGATTACTTCTTCCTGCTGTTGTTTTGTAAGTTTGTTAAAGTTTACGGCATAGCCGCTTACTCTAACGGTGAGGTTGGGATATTTTTTGGGGTCATTCATTGCTTCTATCAGCATTTCGCGGTTGAGCACATTTACATTAAGTTGGTGTCCTTTTTGCTTAAAATAACCATCAATCAGCTCTACAAGAGTGTTTTTTTGCTGCTGCGTCGTTTGTCCTAAGGTGTAGGGCACAACCGAAAAGGTATTGGATATTCCGTCACGGCAATAGTCATAGTTTATTTTGGCAACAGAGTTAAGGCTTGCTAGTGCTCCGCTTTTGTCACGCCCGTGCATGGGGTTGGCTCCGGGGGCAAATGGCTCGCCCTTTTTTCGGCCGTCGGGTGTTGCTCCCGTATGGGCACCATATACCACATTGCTTGTTATGGTGAGGATGCTGAGAGTGTGAACAGCATTTCGGTAACATGGGGTTTTAATAAGGTTATTATAAAAATCCTCGGTTATTCCTTGAGCTATGCTGTCAACTCTATCGTCGTCGTTACCAAATTTAGGGAAGTCTCCGTCAATGCTGAAATCGGTTATTATTCCGCGCTCATCTTTTATGGCGGTGACCTTAGCATACTTTATTGCGCTGAAACTGTCGGCAAGCACGCTCAGGCCGCTTATTCCAAATGCCATAAGACGCGTGACATCGGTGTCATGCAGTCCCATTGTCAGGCTTTCGTAGGCGTATTTGTCGTGCATATAATGAATTACGTTCATAGTGTTTACATAAAGATCCGACAGCCACTTGCTATATTCTTTATAGGCCTTATATACTTTGTTATAATCCAAAATACCCGCTTCAAAGACCTTTCCGGCAGGGCCTATCTGCTCGCCCTTGATTTCGTCCTTTCCTCCGTTTAAGGCCATAAGCAACAGCTTTGGCAGGTTGCAGCGAGCTCCGAAGTATTGCATTTGTTTGCCTTCTTTCATTGCGGAAACGCAGCAAGAAATGGCGTAGTCGCAACCGAATATTGGGCGCATCATGTCGTCGTTTTCATATTGAATGGAGTCAGTGTCAATAGACACCTTTGCACAGAATTGTTTATAGGGTAGCGGGAGCTGGTCTGACCACAAAATGGTGATATTGGGCTCTGACGACGGACCCAGACTATATAGTGTGTTAAGCACCCTAAATGCGGTTTTGGTAACCATATGCCGTCCGTCGCTTGATAAACCTGTTTCGCTTAATGTTACCCATGTGGGGTCGCCGGCAAACAGTGCATTATAATCACTTGTGCGCAGGTGTCTTACAAGCCGCAGTTTTATTATAAAGTCGTCAATGAGCTCCTGAACGGCTTCTTCGGCAAGTATTCCTTTTTTGAGGTCACGCTCGATATAAATATCTATAAAGGCGGATATTCGGCCTATGCTGTTGGCGGCTCCGTTTTGTTCTTTTACGCTGCCAAGGTATCCGAAATAAAGCCACTGAATGGCGTCTTTGGCACTTTCTGCCGGTTTAGAGATATCTATGCCATAGCTTAGCGCCATTTTTTTGAGGTCTTCCATGGCGTCAATCTGAAGATATAGGTCCTCAATATTATGTATGCTTTCTTCAGTCATAGTGCTTTTGCCAAATATGTTTTTGTCAACCTTCTTTTGAGCAATCAGATAATCCATTCCATAAAGTGCCACACGCCGATAGTCTCCGATAAGACGACCGCGCCCATAGGCATCGGGCAGCCCTGTTAAAATTCCGCAGTGACGGGCTTTTCGCATTTCATCGGTATATGCTCTGAAAACTCCGCTGTTGTGGGTGGTGCGGTATTTGAATTGTTCCTTTATAAGGTTTGGGAGGTGATAACCGTATTCGTGGCATGATTGCTCGCATGTTCTGAGGCCTCCGAATGGGTTTATTCCGCGCTTAAGCGGGGCATCAGTCTGAAGCCCCACGATAATGTCAAGCGTCTTGTCAATGTAGCCGGGGTTATAAGCATTTATGCCTGTGGCAACGGATGTATCCACATTCAGAACGCCGCCCTTTTGGTGTTCACGCGCAAGCAGCTTTTCAACTTTTTCAAAAAGCTTTTTTGTGCGTGCTGTGGGTCCGCATAAAAAGGTCTCATCGCCGTCATAGGGGGTGTAATTGTTTATAATAAAATCCTCAACGTCAATCTCTTTTTTCCATTTTGTGCCCTTAAATTCTTCCCAAATCATAAAATCCTCCAAATTTTGATATTAGTATATCACAATCAAAAAAAACTACAAAAGAAAAATAAAGAAAAGAGGGCTGCTAACCATCACTTTATATTATAATAATTAATGAATTATTGCAGTGACAATAAGGTTTCAGCGAATATTTTCCGGTTGTACTTATTAAGTTTTGCTGAAAATAAAAAACCGCAGTAAACGCTGCGGGGTTTTTGTTTTTGTAAATCAGGCTTCTGGGGTGAGGTTTTCCGCATTCTGTTCAGCGGTGAGAGGTGTAGCTTTTTCAAAAGCCGCCATAATCTCTTCGTCGGTTGGGGGTGTAGTTTTTTCCAAGTCTTTTATAATCATGCCGGCAGTATGCTGTATGGTTTTTTCAAAAAATTCGGGGCCGGGAGGCTCAGCGTATTCTTCGGGTGCTTTTCCAAACAGAGTGTTTATAAGGTGAAACTTTCCGCCAAAGGTTTTGTATGCCTCAACGGATTGCTTAAACATATCCACTTCCTCTTTATGCCTCTCTTCATAGCCGTCAAGCTTTTCACCGTTTTTTAAGCGGGCTTTGAGGTTGTTTTCAACAAGCTTCATATCAGTCTGTGGTATGATGACCATGTCAGGCATAATCAGTCCTTCAGTTGCTATGCATTCACTTAGTATTGTTATATGGTCTATCAATTCTTCCTGAAGGTCAGAGATTTTTCCGTTGTATTTTTGTTTGGGCTGATACCCCTGTTCGGTCTGAGTGTCTGCAACCTCGTCAACCAGCTCTTTAAGATGTCGGGGGTCTTTAAGAATTTTGAATGTGGCTTTCGCTATGAGGCTTTTGGTTTCTTCAAAGGGTATGTCATCAAGGCCGTTATACATCAAGGCACTGATAAGTCCTCGGTCTTGAAGTACATCAAAACCTTCGCGTGTCAAAATGTATGCCTTTATTGAAGCTTCAGCTTTGTCTAAAGCGTTAATTTTGGCAAGCGCTATTTTATCGGGATTTCGGGTATGGCGGCAGGCAGCTGCGTTCTTTTCGCTGGGAGTTTTTAAAAAGACAGGCTCATGTCCGTATTCTTTTGCTTTTTTTATTGCAGCGTTTATGGCTGTAGTTTTGCCCGAGCCGTTTGTCATTTCGATTATTATGTATTTTCCTGTCATAATTTACCTCTTTTAAGGAGTATACCACATTGCTTTTACTTTTACAAGAGAGGATTTATGATTACAATATTTTATTGCATGACAAAATATTTTATGCTATACTTGCTGTGAAGGGGATAAATTGTGCAAAAGATTGAATTGCCTATGAATGAGTATAGAATATCAGTTACTTCCGCGTGTAACATGAAGTGTTCTTATTGTCATAATGAAGGTAATAAGATTGCAAGGCATTTGCCCAAAGAAAAGATTTTTTTATTGATTGAAAATTCATATGATTTGGGACTAAAACAAATGAGGCTTACAGGTGGTGAACCGTTGCTGCATCCTGAGATTTATGAGATATGTAAAACGCTGAAAGAAAAGTATAATTTGAAAATTGGTATAAATACCAATGCTATATTTATTGATAAGTTGCTAGAGCTGATTAATGAAAAATTGGTAGATAGAGTGGTTGTGGGATTGGATTATTTTGATGCTCCTATTTCAAAAGATTCACCAATTGGTTTGTCTTCTGAAGAGATTAAAGAAAACATAATAAAAATAAAAAACAGCGGATGTAACGTTTCGGTTTCAAAGGTATATACGGGAGACTATGAAGATACTTTTAAAATAGTTGAATGGGGCATTAATAATCAGATAAGGATTAAAATATTGGAAATTGAGAACGGAGAAATCAGCGACCAGAGTGTTTATGGTTATGATGAAATGCAAAGAAGGTTGATTATTAATTTTGGTTTTACTTTAAAAAAGAACAGTTACCAAGAAGCAACAGGATGGAAAGGTGATTATCATGCAGTATCGTTTTTTCACTCTAAGTGCCGCATAAGGAAATGTGATTTGTGCAGAAAGATGCATCTTAGAGTAACAAGCGAAGGAAAGTTGAAAACTTGCCTTCATTACTGTGATGATGATTTGGATTTTTGTGTGGGGGATGTGAGAGAAAATATCCTAAAGAAGTTAAATAGTCCTGTAAATTATTATCTAAAAAAGACTTGAGTTTAAGATTTAAATCTTTTATTTCGGGGATTTTTGGTTTGAGCAATATGCCGAATTTATTTGACGGAATTTCTGTTTTTGATATAATAGCTATGTATTAAGGACTGCATTTTGGCGGGTCTGTTGGTTTTGTTATTACACAAGAATAAAAGGAGAAGAATATTAGGGCATTAAGGCTAAAATAGGGTATTGAAAATATTGCCGATATGTTGTATACTATAGAAGTATTGGGGGGAAATAGTATGAACATTATGCAAACAATAAAGCAGCAAGGGCTTATTAAGAGCGGAGAAGTTATAGGCATTGCTGTCAGCGGCGGAATGGACTCAATGAGTTTGTTGCATTATATGGTCGAGCACAAAGATGAGCTTGACGTTGATATTGTGGCCATCACAATTGATCACAAAATCAGAGAAAACTCGGGGGATGATGCCGAGTTTGTTATGAGTTATTGCAGAGAGCACCGCATCAGATGCCATAAGTTTGTGGTGGATGCACTGAAGCTTTCACAGACCCGAAACATTGGCATCGAACAGGCCGCAAGGGAAGCTAGATATGGTATGTTTGACGCGCTTATTCAAAAGGGGATTGTAGATAAAATCGCCATCGCTCACCATATGGGTGATCAGGCGGAGACAATACTTTTAAATATTCTTCGCGGCAGCGGCCTTAACGGAGCCAGCGGAATGGGTTATGTCAGAGATGGCGTATACATTAGGCCCATGCTGGACGTAGAGACGGATGACGTGCTCAAATATGCTATGATAAATGAAATTCCTTATGTAGAGGACGAAACAAACGCTGACGACAGCTTTAGCCGAAACTTTTTGCGAAATAAAATTATGCCGCAACTGCGGACCAAGTTTGGTGCTGTTGACCGCAACATTATAAACTTCAGCTCAGTTTGCAAAGAGGACGACCGATATATCACAAGCATAATTAATGATGAGGCGATTATTCATACCGGTTCGACAGTAAAAATTCCGCTTAACTATTTTATATATCCAAGTAGCATAACTGGCAGAATTATTATGCGTTCTTTAGAAAAGATAAACAGCATCTATGACATTGAGCGCAAGCACATTGAAGCCATAAGAAACTTGGTTGACAGCGAAAATGGCAAAAAGATAGACCTGCCTCACAGCACATATGCAGTAAAAGAATATGAATATATCACAATTACTCACAAAGAAAAGAAGGTAGTAGTGCCTCAGAAAACTTCTATTAAGACGGGCAGCTTTGACTTTGGCGGAAAGTATAAAATAAAGGTAGTGAGAACAACAGAATTTAAGAAGCAGAAAGATGCACTCATTATGGACGCTGACAAGGTTAAGGGTGCTGTTTGGAGAACACGTGAAAAGGGTGACACATTTGAAAAATTTGGCGGCGGCAGCAAGTCGTTGCGAACATACCTTATTGATCAAAAGGTTCCGGCTCGCCTAAGAGACAGCCTTCCGGTTCTGGCTAAGGGCAGTGAAATTCTGTGTGTGCTTGGTGTTGAGATAAGCGAAAAGGTAAGAATTGACAAGGGCACCAAAGCCGCGTATGTTGTAAGCTTTAAAGAGATATAATAAAAAATTGCGTTTATACGCAGTTTTTTCATTATTATATTAAGTGTTTTGTAATATTCACCACGGAGGAACGGCCATGGGATTGCCATGTTTTCGGCTCGCAATGACATGTTCTTTGGTCATTGCGAGGAAGCTTTGCTGACGCGGCAATCTCGTGGTTACAAGATGTAATAGGAGTGGATGGTGGATATAAAAAAATGAAATCCTCACAAACTAGAAAACGGAGGATTGTTTTATGATTTGGCAGGTTGTTGTGAATACCGTGTGCTCGTTTGTGGTGTTGTTTGTGCTGGCAAAGCTTTTGGGACGCAAGCAGATTGCGGGGCTTGACTTCATTGATTATGTGATGGGCATCACTATCGGCTCAATAGCGGGGCAGTGGGCAACTTCTACAGAGGGCAATTGGTTTGTATATCTTATTGCCTTAGGCATATTTTTTGGCTTCAGCATTGTTTATACTGTGCTTGAAAATGCCAATCCTTTTTTAAAGGAGATGTTGAAGGGTAAGCCGTTAATTTTGATAAACAACGGTAAGATTTTTTATCCAAATCTTAAAAAGAGCAAAATATCCATAACCGACCTTTTGAGTATATGCCGTTCACAGGGCTACTTTGACATAACTGAAATAGCTTATGCCATTTTTGAAACCAGCGGAAATGTGAGCGTGCTGCCAAAAACCACCGCCCGTCAGGTAAAGGTGGCGGATTTTAAGGCTATGCATCCAAACACGGCCATGCTTACGGACTATATCGTTTTGGACGGGCTTCCTAACCTTGAAGCGCTTGAAAAGATAAATAAGGACACTGAATGGCTACGCAAAAAACTTAGGATACGCAGTATGCGTAAGTTGAAAAATATTCTTTTGGCGTCATATAATAAAGACAAAGATGAAATTGAAGTGCATTATAAACGATCGTCATTCAGGCCTAAATAATAACCACTGTTATGCCGGAGTTGCGGTAATGTAAATCGGGGTCAATGATAATTTCGGGCACATAGTCTTTAAGCTTGTTATAAAGCTTGTGGTTGGGGCTGAGCTCTTCACCCTTAATAAAATCGGTAAGCTTTCCCGTTTTTTTAAGATTGCTTAGAGCCAGATGGCACTCTTTTTTGATGGTTCCTCCCACATTATGAGAGCCATATCCGTGAATTACTTTTATGGCGTAAATTCCGCCGAACTTGGCGGCTTCAATTTCAATCAGCATTTTAGCTACAGCACTGTCTGCCGGCGGATAGTCGTCTTTTATGTTGATTGTGAGCATTATTATCTCCTTATAAATGTCATTCTGAGCCTGAAGGGCGTAGGGAATTATAACAGAAAAGTTGGTATGCTACCACTGTAATTATGCTTTTAATCCAAAGATTTGTCAACTTTTTGAACAAAGAACAAAAAAAACAATAAGTTTTTATAGTATTTCACGCAAAACTTAAATACTTTTTTAGATTTTTCTTTAAATCACTAGAGTTTTCTGTGTAAATGTGCTATAATAAGGTCAACCTTGAAATGGGGGAAATTTAAAAAATAAGGAGATTTCTATGAACAAAGGTGAATTTGTAAAAGCACTTGCCGAAAGCGCAGGGCTTACAAACAAGGATGCAGAGGTAGCCTACAAAGCATTTGTTGATGTGGTTACTGTAGCTCTGAAAAAAGGAGAGACCATCAATCTGGTTGGGTTTGGAAACTTTAGCGTAAAGCAGCGCGCTGCAAAAGATGGTTTCAACCCGCTTACCAAACAGAAAATTAAAATACCCGCAAAGAAAGTTGCTTCATTCAAGTTTGGCAAGAGCTTCAAAGACAGCCTGTAAGAAAATTTTTCTTGCATACCTAAAAAACAAAAAAGACACACCGATTGTGGTGTGTTTTTTGATTTTATTTGGTTTTTTTATGCTTTTCAAGTATTGAATGTGTATGTTGATATGACCTATTTAAAAGAATTAGGGTGGAAATAAAGAGATTTTTATATCAGATTTTTCTAATAATTTCGTCTGCAATTTTAATGTTTTCACTGTGTTGTTTTCCGGCATTTAATTCTCTTTTTTTCCCAATTACTATTGGCGTTATTTCCTTATTTTTTGCAAAACTTTCTATAAAGCGTCGGCTTGCAGAACCTGCTGTTCTTGAGGCGCAAATAATTATATCGCAATCAAATGAAATCAATCTATCAATTCCGTTTTTTATGGCATCGGCATTATCACCTGCAGTAGTGGCACCGACAACACGCCTAAACTCTCTTTGCACAAATTTCTCAGCGTCTCCTATTGTAATAATAATTATCTTCTTTTGAGCAATAGTGATAACAACGGTTCTATCGGGCACAGGCTTCGTTCGTGGTATTGACCTATATAATTCGTTGACAACACCCTTATTTTTAAGTTTGTTTATTACTTCGTTTAAGGTGCTTGTTTTGCCGCAATCACCCGGACCTGATAAAATTATTATTTTTTCCATGTTACCGCCTCCTAACAAAACGGCGTAACAATTTTCTGTTACGCTGTCTTAAATGGTGCGGCCAACTGGACTTGAACCAGCACGAGTTACCTCATACGCCCCTCAAACGTACGCGTCTACCATTCCGCCATGGCCGCAAAATTTGGGTGGCCGAAAAACTTCCGGCCGCCTGTGTTTCATATCATAGCACATATTATGTTTTATTGCAATAAAAATTTGATTATTTAAGAGTGTGCAGGTTTGCTGGTATCAAAAAAGGATGGGACAACAATTACGATTGCGCTCAACCCAAAAAATTTTCATATACTCAAAAATTATAGAGGGCTTGAAATTAAAAATATGGATGCCGCCGAAGAGTGGATGAAAGTGAATTTTTGGCTCAATAAAAAGCCAAGGGAGGAACGAATTCCTGAAAGGGCAGAAAAATTCAGGTCGTATTGGTGGCTTATTCTAATTTTATCAGCTATTGAAATTGGTATACTTTGTGTTCCGTTTGCGTTTTTGGGTGTATGGCTGGGGCTTGACAGCAGTGTGATGACAATAATTCTGGTTCCTATTGTGCTGTTTATATTTATGCCTCTTATATTCAAGCTTCCGTGCGGCATAACATGGATAAATAAAGATGTTGTATAAAGAGACTATGTCTCTTTTTTGTATTTGATTTTATAATTTATTTTCTTCAAAATAATTTATGCCCATGGCGTTCTTCAGGCGGGTGAGATTCTTTGCAGCAACTTTTTCGGCTTCAAGCGAGCCCTGTTTTAGCATTTCAAGGATTTTGTTTTTGTCTTTGCTAAGCTCCTTGCGTTTTTCGCGTATGGGCGTCAGGACTTCGTTCAAAATCTCGCCCAAAAACTTTTTGATGGTCACATCTCCCAGGCCGCCTTTTTTATAATATGCTTTTAATTCGTCAAGATTTTTATAACCGGACAGATATTTTTTGAAGTGCTCATCGGTGCAGAAGGCATCAAGATAGATAAACACTATATTGCCCTTAACGCTACCCGGGTCGCTAACCTTTATGTGGTTGGGGTCAGTATACATTTGTTTTATCTTTTCGGCAACAGCTTCGGGTTCGTCGCTCAGATAGATTGCATTGCCCAGAGATTTGCCCATTTTGGCGTTTCCGTCAATGCCCGGAAATCTGCGGCATATTTTGTTTTTGGGCAGAATTGCTTCAGGTTCGACAAGAGTAGGGCCGTATATTTCATTAAACTTACGCACAATTTCGCGTGCCTGTTCAACCAGAGGTTCTTGGTCTTCGCCCACGGGCACAAGGTTGGCGTCAAATGCTGTGATATCCGCCGCCTGACTGATGGGGTGGGTGAGAAAACCTACGGGCACACTTTGCCCAAAGTTTTTTTGCGCTATTTCAGTTTTAACGGTAGGGTTGCGCTGAAGCCTTGACAAGGTTACCAAGTTCATATAATAGAAAGTAAATTCCGTCAGCTGCGGCACCATTGACTGAATAAAAATAGTGACCTTTTTGGGGTCAAGACCCACGGACAGATAGTCTAGTGCCACTTCAATTATGTTGTCACGCACTTTTTGGATGTTTCCGAAATTGTCGGTCAGCGCCTGAGCGTCGGCTATCATGACATACATTTTGTCATAGTTACCGTTGTTCTGCATTTCAACGCGGTTTCTAAGAGACCCCACAAAGTGGCCTATATGAAGCTTTCCGGTGGGTCTGTCGCCCGTAAGTATTATATTTTTCATAAAGATTACCTCTGATTTTTTAAAATCCTAAACATTTTACTATACAGAAGGGTTAAAGTCAATTAAAAGAGGTATATACTTATCACTTAACCAGGGCTTCGGAAATGTGTAAGGCTATGGTATACAGTAGTCTTTAACTAAGGCTTCGACACCTGTGGTGTCTGCAGAATCGTTCAGGACTAATACAACCATAGCCTCTAAAAAAGAAAAGGAAAATATTCGTGACCGCATCATTCTGCTACTTTAGTGAAAAGGGGACTGTTAATGTTTGCAGAATTGTTCAGTGATACGTATACACCTGTCTATGGAGAGAGGAAGCGGAAAGGGGAGTAGGAATTTCGGTATTGATTGAATATTGACAAAAAAGCTTAAAAGAGATATAATATACAATGAAAAGATAGGCTGAAATGGAGGGTTTATGGGAGCATTTTTAGGGCTGAATAAGAATTTGAGATTTGACGCTATTGTTGGCGGGAAGTATGAAGAACTCGTCAAAAATATGCTTAAGCGCGTTGACGCCTATTTTGAAAAGACGGGGCTTTATAATGGCGTTGATTATAACGAAATTGTAGAACACATGAAAAGAAAGCTTGTATTTGAAGTAGGTTACGGAGGCAGTGCTAATGTTTTGGGTGAGCATTATGGTGATGAAAGGGGCGGCGTTCACATAAAAATCAGGCCGGACAAACTGCTGCCGCCCACACCTGACACCGAGGCTGAAAAGATTTTATGTCATGAGTTTATTCATGCCATTACGCTGGGTAATTCAACAATCACATTGGGAGGACAGAAGTATACAATCGCACAGCCCGGTGTGGCAATGCGCTTAGGGGTAGGCGGTAAACCGCAATATATCAGGATAAGAGATTGGATAAACAACAAAATGCTCAAAGAAGGCTTTACTGAAGCTATGGCACGAAAGATATATCCGCTGAGTGAAGGTGAGGGGACATATTCGGCTCAGGTTGAGATGGCTGTGGGGCTTTATGAGTTGTTTTCAGAAAAGCTGGGTATGCGCAGTGTAGACGGCGAGTTTTTACAGAGAAACCTGACTTCGCTTTATGGATTGCTCGGAAAAAGGGCTGACGAGTTTGACGGACTGTGTGAAGAGTTTTTTGACGGAAATGCAGTAAAACAGGATGCCGCTCACAGCATAAACGGGGATAAGTATAAGGAGCTTCAAAATGTTGTTGCAACCTGCTGGCTGGATGATTGTTTGAAAAATGTTAATCCGGCTGACCGTCAGGGTTCGCTTAAAGTATATATGCAAAACGTGATTAAGCTTGCTTCAAGCATGCAGAATGCCGAAAATCACAGGGGGCTTTTGGAAGAATATAACAAAAAGTTTTTGGCTGAAATGGGTATTCCTGACAGCCGTTATGCAAGTTATCTTAATGGACTTCAGCAGATTGTAGACAGAGGCGTTGAGATAAGCAACAACTTTACTAAGATACCGTTTGCCACAAATACAATCCCCAGAATAGGTGCGCGAGAGGACGGCGGAATAAGAATTATGTTTAACGGAAACATTTATGATGTGGACCCCGGCACTATTGATAATTACTCTACGAAAGACGGCGCAATTTCGCTGAAGAAGGACCCATTAACCGGATTTGTGAGCGCGACCTTTAATGATGGCAGCACTCTGGCCAATGGCAATTCGGCTCCGCCTGACCAGATAAATATGAACCTTGACAACATACAAAACGGTCAGATAACCTTTGAGCAGGGCGGAGTTGAGGTTTATTCAAATATGAAAGCAGCAAATCGGGCTATTGCGGATATGGCAGCTTACGATATGGATAGCTTTGCTCAAACTCTTTAACAGATATCAGGAGAAGATATGGTATTATGGCTTGCGTTATTAGTTATATTTAATTTTGTTCTGCTTTGTTTTTGTTTTGCAAAGCTTGGCAGCAAAAAAAAGTAAAAGAAAAGGGTCTGCGGGCTCTTTTTTTGTTTTAAAGGCGTCATTTTATCTGTGCTTGTGAGGAGAGATTTGTTTTAATAAAAAGCAAACTGTCGCCTTTGATTTTACATGATATTGGTTTTTTGGTGTTTAAAGCGTAATATCCAGAAAAAACAGTCGCAAAAAGATTAGTTTCGACATTTTTATACACAAGCTGGCGAAAGTTGCATGTTTATGATATAAAAATGCAAAGTTTTAGTTTTGTAACGCAAAAGTTCTGTGTTAAACTCCAGATACCGGTGCAGAGAGCACAAAAAAGAAAGGAGATAATTATGAAAAACGGTAGTATGTATAGCATGATTATAGTTGAAGGTAATAAGACAATGCAGGAAGAGCTGACGGAGTATTTTAACGAAACAGGTGAATTTGAGGTTGTGGCAGTGGCAGGTGATGGGCTTGAAGCGCTTGAAAGGATAGAAAGGTTGCAACCTAAAGTTGTGGTGTTTGATATAGTTTTGGGCAGCATTGACGGCTTTGAGCTTTTGGAGAGGGTGCAGAAAATGAGCGTAAAGCCCAAGATGATAGCGTTGAGTTCGTTAAGTCAAGAGGGCTTTGCTGCAAAGGCGCTGAGTCTCGGGGCAAGTTATTATATGATGAAACCGGTCAAAAACGAGGTGCTGCATAAGCGGATTAAAGAATTTTGTGATGAAGATAGTTCTATTAGCAGCACAACTTTAATTAAACTAAAGGTGCGCACGCTTGACGAGAAGCTAAGCAATATATTTATAACGGTGGGAATTCCGGCGCACATAAAGGGCTATCAGTTTTTAAGAGAAGCCATAAAAATGGCTATTGACAACCCAGAGATAATCAATTCGATAACCAAACAGCTTTACCCTTCGATTGCGGGCAGGTTTGAAACCAGCGCAAGCAAGGTTGAGCGAGCTATTAGGCACGCTATAGAAGTGGCATGGAACAGAGGAAAGATAGAAAATATCAATAATCTTTTTGGCATAAAGGTTTATAACAGCAACGAAAAACCGACCAACGGAGAGTTTATAGCTCTTGTGGCCGATAAGATGCTGATAGAGGGTTTTGGACACTGAATATAAGGTGGGAAGATTTAATATTAACAATTCAGCATGAAAAGGCTGAGTTGTTTTTTTTGTTGTTAAGAATGTTGTTTTTAAAAAAGTATTGACAAAACGTTCGGGGGGGGGGTATAATGGGTCATACAATGTTAAATACTGTGTTGTTTAGGGAGAAAAGAGATGCCGTTTATTTATTTTTTAAGACACGGAAGTACGCCGGCGCACGAAGGCAAGGTTGATGCCAGACGATTACAGGGCAGAGAAGAGGTTTTTAGGGATAGTCTTTATGAGCGGTTTAAAAACATGTATAACCTGAGTGATTTAGGCAAATATCAGTCATACAGTGCGGGAGGTATTATGCTGGCACTCGGCGCAACAGCCAAAAATCTGAAAGTTTTTGCTTCGCCTCAGACACGTACACAAGAGGCTGCTCAAATTGCATGTGATATTATTTGTGATAAAGGGCATGAGGTTGAGATTAACACACTAGAAGAGCTTAATGTATTGGATATGGGCAGGCTGACAGGTGAGCTGGAGGGTTATAATGATGGCGAAGTTAATGCTAAGATGCTTATGCATCCGCAGGCACCGACAAAATACGGCAGCGAGCCCATTCCGCAATTTATGCACAGAATAGGTAAGGCTTATAAAATAATTGTTCAGCCTCTAAAGGAAGGAAAGGATGTGTTTGTTTGCGGGCATGTTTGCGGAATTCCACTTATGATGATAATGGTAACTCGGCCGGAATTGTTTATGTCAGAAGGCTTGACCGAAGATCAGATGAAAGCAAACAGGAAAGAAGTTGACAGACTGTATTTGGAATATGACAAAGTTGTTACCGAAGGCTCAGCCATAGCTTTTGACACTGAAACTAAAGAACTGACCAAGTATACTATGGGTCAGAATGAAGCATTTGAAATTCAATCTGAACTTATTTATTCTTCAAATGGGGCTTCCGAAACTGTATTTGGTTAATATTAAAAATTTTATTATATAAAAAACTGTCGGCAATATTGCCGGCAATTTTTATCTTTTTGTTTCAAAAAAAGTTGTAAGTATTTTTGCACATTCCTCTTCTATTATGCCGCCTGTGACTTCTGGGTTGTGATTAAAGCGCGGGTCGCTGAGCAGATTATATATGCTTCCGGCGCAGCCGCGCTTTTGGTCGTAGGCTCCGAAGTATACTTTGCCGATGCGTGAATTGATTATGGCGCCTGCGCACATAGGGCAGGGTTCAAGAGTGACATAAAGCTCACAGTCAATCAGCCTGAAGCTTTTTAGCTTTTTGCAGGCCTTGTTGATTGCAACAATTTCAGCATGAAGGAGCGCATTTTGTTTGCGCTCTCTTTTGTTGTAACCCTTGGCTATTATTTTTCCGTCTTTTACGATTATGGCGCCCACGGGCACCTCATCTTTTTTGCGGGCAATTTCGGCCAGCTTCAGGGCCTCCTGCATAAACTTGTTCATAAATATATTTTACAACAAAACACCAAGCAAAGCAAGCGGCAGATACTTATTTTTGTCGTATATACCATTTAATTCTTCAAGAGGAATGGGGTGACTTAATATATCTTCGCCCACTTCAATGGTATATGACTGGATATTTTTTCTAAATAAACACCAATCCTTATAGCCCCCGGTGCTATTTTTGGTTTTAATCAGTTTATAACCTGTGATTTTATGGATTGTGTCAAGATATTCCTGTTCTTTGCTGTGCCGATTTTGCCTACGGCAAAGAAACCTACACAGGTTGTCTATTTTTTTATCAAAGCCGTAATATATTACTTCACCCTTGCTGTGATAGCTTAGTGTCAAATCGGGTTTTATTTGATTGGTGAATTTGATGAGAGCTTGTGTTTCGGGTTCACTGTTTGGATGGCGACCCACAAAATTTGCGGGTGCGGCTCTGCCTATGTTTTGTTCACCCTGTGCCCATTTTGCGTCAAAATTGGTATTGAGGTCAACCCCGTTTATGTTGGCTTTAAAAAGTCTAAAGTCGGTACCTTTGTTTATTTTAACAAGAAAATTACGATACTTTTTTGGGGTGGATTTTATCCCGTCTAAACACAGCCGTACCCCATCAGGGTTGGTGCATGGGATATAATAAATAGTGCCTTTAAGCCTGAAATCTGACAAAAAGCTGATATGCCTCAGGGCCATAAAGCTTGTGATATATTCTCTTGCGTGAATAGCGCATTGCAATATTATTTTTGGCCTTCCGCTGCCAAGCTTAAAGCACACAATCTCCTGACCGCAGACGGATTTGCCGATTGCAAAATTGGGTATGGTTTTTTTTAGGCGGGATATGCCGCCGGATAATTTTTTATACACGCAGTATTATATGAAGAGGGAACTGTGTTTGTGGGATTTTTGTTTTTAAAATTGCTGCAAACCTCTTTAATGTGCCTTATTTTATTTGGTGTTTTAGGGAGGTTTGTGATAAAATAATATGTAATAGTGAGGAGAAAGAGAGGAGAAAAGATATGAATAAAATACCTATGATAATAGACTGTGACCCGGGGTGTGACGATGCCATAGCTCTTGCCATGGCTCTGTTTTGTGACAAGGTTCAGGTAAGACTTATCACTACCGTGGGCAGCAACAGACCGATTAAGGTAGCCACTGAAAACGCGCTGAGGATTTTGTCGGTATTTAACAAAAATATTGAGGTGGCGCAAGGTGCGGTGTCGCCGCTTATCAAAAAATTTGAGGGTATTGGGGCGGATATAAAACCCATTGAAAGTCTGAAGAACTACGTATATGACGGGCTCTTTACGGGAAGCCCTATTGAAGAAGAGGCAAGTGGTGCTATAAGAAGAGTGCTTTTGCAAAGCAAGGAAAAGGTTACCATTTTGTGTCTGGGGCCTCTTACTAATATTGCCAATCTGATTACGTATCACAAAGATGCACTCAGTAAAATAGACAGGATTGTGCTTATGGGCGGCAGCATTAACGGAAAAGGCAACGCCACACAGTATGCGGAGTTTAACTTTTATGCCGACCCACACGCCGTGCAAGTGGTTTTAAACTCAGGGCTTAATGTTGATATTGTGCCAATTCAGGCGGCCGATGACCTTGTGTTTACACCCAGTGCCATCAATGCTCTCACCAAACATAGCAAAACGGGCGAGCTTCTGGCATCTTTAATGTATTCTAAAGACGCTATTTTCAGCGGAAAGCTATCCAAAATATATGACCCGATTGCATTTATGTATGTAGTGTATCCCGAGTTGTTTGCAGGTGTCAGCGCAAAATGCTGGCTGGAATTTGACAGTTCAAGGCCGGGGCTTGCTTATTTTGATGAAAAAGCTAAGCCTAACTGTACTGTGGTACACGCAATAAACCCCAAAGGTATTAAGGAAGCGTTTTTTGACCTTGTAGAGCCTTTGAGGATTCAGACCGAGCAGACTATACCGATTATAATGGATGTTGACCCGGGCGTTGATGACGCTTTTGCTATAGCCTATGCAATAGGCAGTGACAAGGTACGAACTGAGCTTTTGAGCGTTACGGCCGGAAACACTGAAATAGGCGTTACTCTAAACAATACGCTTCATATAACAGACCTTTTGAAGCGCCCCACACCTGTGGTTAAGGGCGCCTCGAAGCCTTTGAAAGCAGAGAGCAGATATGCTACTCAGCTGGGTGTTTATCAAGCGGACGATGTCGGGCTTTGCGGTTATAAGTATGACCCCAAAACCATAAAGGCTAAACCCATTAACGGCGACGCGGCTGATGTGATTTATAAAAAACTCATACAAAACGGCGCCCAAAAGACTACTATTATAGCAATTGCTCCCATGACAAACATTGCGCTGCTTTTAAGTAAGTATAAAGACGCAAAAAAGTATATTAAGCAGATTGTGTTTATGGGCGGCAGCAAAGAAATTGTATACGGCAGGCCATATAAAGAATTTAACATAGCCTTTGACCCCGATGCGGTTGAAATAGTTTTGGGTAGCGGTGTTCCGCTTGTTATGGTGCCGATGGAGCTGGGGCATTTTGCCTTTCTTGATAGCGTTGACATAAAAAGACTTTCTAAGGTCGGAACTGTGGGTAAGGCACTTGCTAAGATGACCGAAGGATATAAAGACAGGCACATGGGCGACTTTGGTGCGGCTACGCATGACAGCACGGCTGTAGCGTATGTAGTAGCCCCCGAAATTGTAAAGACCGAAAAGGCGTTTATTAATCTGGAGCGTGTCAAAGGCATCGGTAAAGAGGAGATTGCTCATGTGGCAGTTGACTTTAAGAGCAAAAAACCCAATGCGCTTGTGTGCGTTGATATGGACATTTCAAAATTTAAGGAAGATTTGTTTAAAGCGATAGCAAATCTGCCTAAATAATCGGAGAAAATATGGCACGGCTTGCGTTATACAGAGAGTTTCGGCCCAAAAAGTTTGACGACGTGATTGGGCAGGACCACATAGTTAAAACCTTAATAAACCAGATTGAAAGGGGTGCAGTGGGCCACGCCTATTTGTTTGCGGGCACCAGAGGCACAGGAAAGACCAGCTGTGCCAAAATATTCAGCAGAGCCATAAACTGCGCGAAGCCCGAAAAAGGAAGCCCTTGCGGAAAATGTCAAGTATGCAAAAATCTTGAAAGCGACACAGCTGTGGACATACTCGAAATTGATGCGGCCTCAAATAACGGTGTTGACGCCATAAGGGAACTGCGTGAAAAGGTAAAGTATCCCCCCATTCACGGAAAGTATAGAGTATATATAATAGACGAGGTGCACATGCTCAGCGACAGCGCGTTTAACGCTCTGCTTAAAACATTGGAGGAGCCCCCGTCTCACGCAATATTTATTTTGGCAACAACAGAAGTGCACAAACTTCCTGCTACGATACTTTCAAGGTGTATGCGGTTTGACTTTAGACTTGTGAGCAATCAAAAACTTGAGGCACTGCTTAAAAAGGTGTTTGAAAAAAGTAAAATTGAATGTGACCAAAACTCTATTCAGGCAATTGCAACGGCGGGTGAGGGGAGCGTGAGGGATACGTTGTCGATAGCTGATTGTGTGTCTGCGTTTGCAGATGGCAGAATAGATTATGAAACCACACTTAATGTTTTGGGCCTCAGTGACAAAAAGATTGTGAGCAATCTGGCGGGGTATATAATAGAAGGCAATATCGGGGCTGTGCTTGATGAAATAAACGCGGCATATCTTGCGGGAAAAAATCTGATAGTTTTGACAAAAGATTTGACGGTGCACTTTAGAAATCTTCTCACCATAAAAACCTGTAAGGACGCAAAGGGGATACTGCGTGAGCCTGTTGAGATTTATGAAAAACTGAGTGAACAGGCCAATAAGGTTGAAAGTAATAAGCTGCTTGAATATATGACAAAGCTAAGCCAAATTGAAAATGACCTGAAGTATGCTCTAAACCCCAGAGTTTTGGTAGAAATTGCGTGCTTAGAATGCGCGAGTCTCTTAAAAAAAAACTGATTGCTGAGGATTATGCACCACCCAAGAAGGAATTTAAGAACGACCAGAGTGCCGCAACATTGTGGGGTAAGGTGGTACTGAAGCTTAGGGAAAGTAAATATCCGGTTTTGCACACGGCTTGCGGTGACATAAGGAAAACGCAGCTTGAGGGCAATATTCTTAGGGTATTTATTGAGACGGAATACATATATAATATAATTGTCAAAGAAGAGAACTTTGCACTTCTTACAAAAACGGTTGAGCAGATTAACCCGGGACTTGTTGTGAGCTTGCAATTTGTTGAGGATAAGACGGCTGATGAAAATGCTTTGAAACTGAAGCGGAAGTTTGGGGAAAAGCTTGATGTTGAAGAGTGAGTAGCGGCGGATATCCGCCAAAAAAAAGACTAAGGCATGAATTTAATTAGAAAATCAAAGAGCGGAGAAAGACCGCAAAAATGACAGCGGGGGGCACTGCCAATGGGGCATCCCATCCCGCAAAAAAAGGAGAATTTTAATATGGCATTTGGTGGTGGATTTGGCGGAGGAAACATGCAGCAGCTGATGAGACAGGCGCAGAAGATGCAGGCTGAGATGGCAAAAAAACAAAAGGAACTTGATGAGATGGAGCTAATTGGCTCCAGCAGCGGCGGGATGGTTGAGGTAGTTATTACCGGCAACAAAGAGATTAAGGCGGTGAGAATTAAGAAAGAGGCAGTTGACCCTGACGATGTTGAAATGCTGGAGGACCTCATTACCGCTGCCATAAACGACGCTCAAAACAAGGCGGACGCCAAGAAGCAGGAAGTTATGGGACCTATGGGCGGGGGAATGTTTTAAAGTTTCAAAAAATAATAATATAACTGTTTATGGTGATAAATATTTGGATGTTACCATTACTAGCTCTATTGTAAGTGAAAATCCAATTAGTTTTAAAATAGAAATAAAGGATTTTTATAGGCTGCCTTTGTTATTAAGCCACAATGGCGACTCGTGGCAGATAATATAATAAAATTTACTAAATCATAAAACAAAATGTTTTAAGAAGTGGATAAACTGCGCTATTTGTCCGCTCCCGTTTTTTAAAAGGATAATATTATGAATCCAAAATCGCTTGATAAATTGATAGGGGCTTTTATGATGTTGCCGGGAGTAGGAGCCAAAACTGCTCAGAGATATGCTTATAGCATTCTTAACAGCAGCGACCACGAAGTGAATAACCTCAGTAAGGCTTTGCTGGAGGCTAAACACAGCATAAAATTTTGCGCTATTTGCGGAAACTTTACTGAGGATGACACTTGCAGTCTTTGTAAACAACGTGAACACATTCAGATATGCGTAGTCAAAGAGCCTAAAGACATTGCCGCTCTTGAAAAGGTTAAGGGACTGAAGTGCTCTTATCACGTTTTACATGGGGTTATAAACCCGCTTGAAGGAATAACACCCAATGATATCCGTATAAAGGAGTTGCTTACTCGTGTGGGTAAAAATGAAACCAAAGAAGTTATTGTGGCAACCAACCCTGACGTTGAAGGTGAGGCCACGGCACTGTATATAGCAAAAATCCTGAAACCTCTTGGTATAAAGGTCACACGGCTTGCTCAGGGTATATCTATAGGAAGCGACCTTGAATATGCTGATGAGGTTACGCTTACGCGTGCTATTGAGAGCCGAAGAGAGCTTTAGGCTCTTTTTTATTGTTAAATTACAAATGTTGTGTTAAAATTAATATAGCGGATTATATTTCATAGTTGTATCAAATAGTAGGGGTAAGACATATATATAACCAATAGGTGGATTATGAAATATAATGATGAAACGCTGGACTTAAATAGGTTTGATGAAATTGCGCGGGAGTATAATAAGCAGCTTGTTAGGATTGTTGTAAAAACCGAGAGTCTTATTTTTGAAGAGGTGATTAGGCTTGCCGGCAGGCTTTTGGGTGTGGCTGCAAGGGCCCGGTTCAGGTATATTAAAAACAACCGATTTAAGGAGTTTTATAACCTTTTAAAGGCGGCTGTCAGACTGCTTAGTGAGTTCTGTCAGGGGGAATGTGGGCAGAATATAGAGCAGATACACAGCGACCTTAGTATTTCAGACATACATAAACTTTTAGGCGAGCTTATATCAAAACTTATAAGAATTGAAATAACAGATTCGCATAAGAAGGAAATATTCCATAATATCATAGACAGATTCTTGGAAATTTTGTTAAAATTTATTGAAGGGGAACAAACGAAATGAAGGGTAATATAACCCGTGCAGCTGAATATGATGAAAAATTGTTTAAAGAGTATTATAGCAAGGACTATCTGCATGAGTGCATTGCTTCTGACAACAGAAGGATGAGAGCGCAGGCGCTGAAGAAGGCAAAAGCCAGACAGGGAGTTCATCTTTATACCCTCAATGATAGTTTTGGCGGGCTGGTGCTTATGCAGATAGATTATGATGGGCGTGAGACCAAGCTTTTGTCGGGCTTCAGAAGCTTTGAGACCGAAGATATAGGCGATAATGTTATTTTGACGACTCACAGTGTTGAAGAAAGCTGCGGGTTTGGCTATAGTGTGATTGTCGGAAATAATGATGGATTTAAGGTTGCGGCAACAGACCTTGACATTATATATAAGGATGAGCTGGTGGATGAATATAGAAAAATGTTTGAAAATCCGCCGGAATATTGTGAGGAAGAGCATAAGATGCTGATTATGACTATAAAGTCTTTTAAGGATTTGGAAAAGATATAAGTTATTTATAGGTTGAAATTCTATCGCTTGGCTCCGGAATGACAATTAAAGGCTGTATTTATGTTGCAGTACTTGTGACACACGGGGGCTAGTGTTCGACAAAAATCAGAAAATCCCTCAAAATCAGTCAAAAACAATAAAAAAGTTGTTGACTAGGGAAGGCCTATATGATATTCTTGCATTGTCACTACCGAACTTGCTTCGGTTGATGACGTGAACCATTACAACTTAATAGTTAAGGTTTATTATAGGATTTTTTGAGAACAATTTGAAAAACAATATGTTTCTTGAGATTTCTTTGATTAATCAAGCAAAACACTTTATTTAAACGCCAGTTTAAATTTACAGTTTGTTGAGCGGATTAAACATTTAGTTGATAATTACGCGTAAGCGTCTTTATACAATTAACATTAGAGTTTGATTCTGGCTCAGGACGAACGCTGGCGGCGTGCTTAATACATGCAAGTCGAACGGTGTTGATTGCTGCACCAAGTTATCTCAAAAGAGGTAGTTTGGTGCAGCGACCAGCATAGTGGCGGACGGGTGAGTAACACGTGAATAATCTGCCTTTTAGAGGGGGACAACAACTAGAAATAGTTGCTAATACCGCATATGACCACAGCCCGGCATCGGGTAGGGGTGAAAGGAGTAATCCGCTAAAAGATGAGTTCGCGCACCATTAGTTAGTTGGCAGGGTAATGGCCTACCAAGACTACGATGGTTAGCCGGCCTGAGAGGGTGATCGGCCACACTGGAACTGAGATACGGTCCAGACTCCTACGGGAGGCAGCAGTAAGGAATATTGGGCAATGGAGGAAACTCTGACCCAGCAACGCCGCGTGAAGGAAGAAGGTCTTCGGATTGTAAACTTCTGTTATTCGGGAAGAAGATAGCGACGGTACCTAATGAGAAAGCCCCGGCTAACTACGTGCCAGCAGCCGCGGTAATACGTAGGGGGCAAGCGTTGTCCGGAATAACTGGGCGTAAAGAGAGCGTAGGCGGTTTGATAAGTCAAATGTGAAATCCCTCGGCTTAACCGGGGAATTGCATTTGATACTGTTAGACTCGAGTGCAGGAGAGGTGAGTGGAATTCCTAGTGTAGCGGTAAAATGCATAGATATTAGGAGGAACACCAGAGGCGAAGGCGGCTCACTGGACTGTAACTGACGCTGAGGCTCGAAAGCGTGGGGAGCAAACAGGATTAGATACCCTGGTAGTCCACGCCCTAAACGATGGATACTAAACGTGGGAGGTATCGACTCCTTCCGTGTTGTAGCTAACGCGCTAAGTATCCCGCCTGGGGAGTACGGTCGCAAGATTAAAACTCAAAGAAATTGACGGGGACCCGCACAAGCAGCGGAGCATGTGGTTTAATTCGACGTTACGCGAAAAACCTTACCAAGACTTGACATTGTATGCATAGCCTGGAAACAGGTGAAATTATAGCAATATAACATATAAACAGATGGTGCATGGTTGTCGTCAGCTCGTGTCGTGAGATGTTGGGTTAAGTCCCGCAACGAGCGCAACCCTTACTGTTAGTTGCCATCATTAAGTTGGGCACCCTAGCAGGACTGCCGTGGATAACGCGGAGGAAGGTGGGGATGATGTCAAATCATCATGCCTCTTACGTCTTGGGCTACACACGTGCTACAATGGCCGTTACAAAGAGATGCAATATGGTAACATGGAGCAAATCCCAAAAAGACGGTCTCAGTTCAGATTGTGGGCTGCAACCCGCCCACATGAAGTCGGAGTTGCTAGTAATCGCGAATCAGCATGTCGCGGTGAATGCGTTCTCGGGTCTTGTACACACCGCCTGTCACGTCATGGGAGTTGGGAGTACCCAAAGTCGGCGAGCTAACCCGCAAGGGAGGCAACTGCCTAAGGTAATACCAGCGACTGGGATGAAGTCATAACAAGGCAGCCGTACGAGAACGTGCGGCTGGATCACCTCCTTTTAAAGAGAAGTGAAAGTCGACGAAGTTGGAGCAATCCAACAGGTGTAAACCTCTTGAATGACAACAAGAGTATAAAAAAGGTCACACATAAACTTAACTATTAAGAATGGTCACTTAAAAGACATCTGTCACTCACGACAGGTGTCTTTTTTTATTTATCTTTACTTTTGGTTTGGTTTATTGTATAATCTATTTATGGAAAAGCAAAAGGGAAAGCTTGTTTTAGTGACCGGTCCTTCGGGTGTGAGTAAGAGTACGATGATAGGGCATATCATTCAGATTATGGCGAATAAAGGTATGACTGCAATATATCTGACACCCGATACTACACGTAAAAGACGCACTGAAAACGAGGATAAGAATTGTATAACCGAAGAAGAATTTGATGAAAATGCAAGGCAGGGATTGTATTATAATGTAACAAATAATAACGGGGTCAGGTAGGGCGCAAGAAAGGATTTAGCTCTAAATGCCCTTGATGAGGTAGATTTTGCATTTGATGATTTTTCTATTTTTGAAGTAGCAAACGTAATAAATATTTTGGGCAAACACAACGTAATAGTTGTGTATGTTTTACCGCCTTCGCTGGATGTATTAAAAACGCGCATAAATAATGACGGCAGAGACCCTAGCGGTTTGCGTCTCTGTTTGGGTAAAACCGAGATTGAAGACGTAAAAAACGGCAAATACAGTGACATAATAGATATTTATATAACAAAAGAGGTGGGCGCTTTTGAAAGGGCGGCACAGCAGCTTTTTGAGAGTATTAAATTAAAAATGAATGCACAAGATGATAATAAAGAATTATCAATTAGAAGCGATATGTGATTTAAAATACATCAATCATATTTAAGCTTATTATTAAAACCATTGAAAAATGACTGTTGTCATGGTATAATATAAAAGTGAGGAAGGAATTAGAAAGCGCGTTTGATTAAGGACTTATGTTATAAAGAGGCAGAGAGGAAAAAAAGGTTGAAACAAAGAAGAAAAATAAGGTTAAAAATAAAATTGGCAGATGGGGCAAAGATGCCTCAGAGAATATCGGATAATATTTTTGCGGTTTTTAGCAATGTTGACATCACCCTTGATTCCGGGCAGCGTGCGATTATAAAGACGGGATTATTCAGTGAATTTGAGCAAGGAATTGAAATGAAAGTTGTGAGAATAAAGAATGATTGTATTATGTTAAATGAGCCCGGAACAGTTGATGCCGATTATCGCGGAGAAATTGGGGTAATTCTTAAAAATAATTTGTCAAAAGCGATAGATATAAAGCAGGGCGGTATGATTGCATGGATTGTAATGGCGCCTTATATAAATCCAATTAAATTTGACACAAGAAGCCACGGAAGCAAACTTGCTGCGGGTTATGATATTTTTTCTGCTAAAGATATTGCAATTGCACCGGAGAAAAAGGGGTTTATAGAAACATCGGGGGAGTTTGTTTTTGCAGAAAGGGGCAATATTGCGAGTGTGCGCGGGCGTAGCGGCAATGCGATAAATCTTGGGTTGTATGTGCCTGAAGAGATATATGAATTTGACGAAAAGTTTTCACTCACCGGTGTTTGGGTAACAAATCATGGCAATGAAACCATAACTTTGCCGGCAGGCAGCAAGGTAGCTCAAGCAGTGTTTTCAAAAGCAATAGGGCCTCTTTTGGACGTTGAAATAGAAGAGATTTTTGAGCTTTCAAAGACTGAGCGCGATACGGGCGGCTTTGGGCACAGTGACAACAAAATAACAGCCAACACTTAATTGTTGATTATAAAAATGATAATTAAAAAGACACCTTTAAGGTATCTTTTTTTTGTTTTCAATTTATTTTCCAGATATATATGCATCGTTCAGGGTCATCGGAATTATTTATATATACTTTGTTGTTTTCGTCAAAGGTTTTGATTTCGGCAAGATGTGCTCCAAGCTCGTCGCAGAGTTTGCGGGTATTGCTGTCTGGGCGGATAGATAGATAAATTTTATCCATTCTGTGATGCAGTGCCACTTTCTTGACGGCGAGCATAGTGTCAAGCATAAGGTTTCCATAATTGTCTGCCATGTCAAAAAATACGCTACCGCCGTTTAATACATATGGGTTGTAGCCTATTGTAAGAAACATATTGCCTATAACCATTTTTGTGGTGCGGTCAATGATTTCGTATTGATATGCAGGCAGTCCTCCCTTATAATCATCACGCATGTTGGCTTTAAGAAGGTGAAGGTCTACTCGCGTGCCCTTAAGGTCGCCAAAGCTTTTGCTGAACTTAAAGTTTTTGGCGGGTTTAGTTGGTTTTTGTGGCGGGTTTTTTAGTTCAAAGTCATAAGGAAGGTCGACTTCAAGGTCAAAGGCTTCAAGGTCCTGAGGAACTCTAATGCGCTCTCTTGCATAATCCCATCCCTGACTTGTCATGTGGGCTGGAATTATGCAGCACTTACCGCGGTATTTCTTCATAATCTGGATGCCTTCAACTATATTAAACAGCTTCTTTTCTTTTTTGGTGTTGCTCATACATGCAACGAGAGTGTCGCAGTTATCCAGCATATATTGGTAGCTGTCGCACATACAGGTGTCGCCCGTAAACCCAAGCAACTTGCCGCTGGGCTGCTTTATGATATATCCAAACGCAAGTGTGGTGCCATGTTCCACTTTTAGTGGGGTGATTTCAAGGTCATGCCATTTGATTGGCTCTCCGTGACGGCACTCGTGCCATTCAATAAAGCTGTCGAACTTTATTTTTTCATATGATTCACGCTCAAGGCCCAGCCTGCAGAGCTCCATAATATTATTCTTTCCGCCTTCGGGGGCGATTATGGTCAGCTTTCTGTCGGCATATTTGCCGATAGCGCATTTTTGAAGGATATATGGAATGTCAAAATAATGGTCTGAATGAAAGTGGGTAATTATAACCAGATCTATACGCTCGATTTTTTCATGGTGCATAAGACGGTCGTCGCTTTTAAGCAACTGTTTGATGCTGCCAAAACCTGGGTCTACTACTATATTATTGTCTAAAAGATAATTCGCGCAGCCTCTCTTTGTCCACGCGCAGCCTGTTCCCAGAATTGTCAGCTTCATAAAGACCTCCCCAAAAATTAATGTTATTGTTAGTATACCTATTTTATATATAAAAAGCAATTATTTTGTCGGATAAAACAAAACTAATTCGAACTTGAAAAATGAGCATGTAGTAATATAATTAACATACATTTTATAATCAATTAAATGTGTAAATTGGTGGCAGAGGAAGCAGTCAAACTTTCACTATTGGAAAAGAGAATCAAAAACCTCAGAAGTTTGTCAATGGGTTGACAAGAGAGGTTGATATTTGATATCATATCCTATCACTAAAGTAAGGAGGATAAATATGAAGGATAGTTGTGAAAATCTTACCACTATGGAACAATTTATTAATTGCTGGAAAACCTGTTCTTTGTCAGAGCTTCAGGAAATTGCTGAACAATATAGCGTTGCTTTTGAAAAAAATGATGATAAAGACATACTTATTGAAAAACTTGCGGAAGAGATGAAAAAGTGCTGTTAAAATCTTGTGACAATTCTTTGTGTGAAATAGGACAAGAATAAAAAAACAACAACCGATTTTGATTGTTGTTTTTTGTTATTTAAAACCCCGCTTCAGACATGTGTTTATGAATCAACTATAATTACTTTGTGGTGAAATCGGGGATAACTCTCATTGTTTTGTGGAAGTCTTGCAATTGCAGTTGGGCTGACTTGTTTAGTATTTATTGTATAAACTTTGTTTGAGGGGTGATAATTGTTGCAGGAGGAAAAAGAAATGATTAATCAAAATAAATATTCACTCTATATTTCTAAGGTGGTTATGCCATATCTTAAGGGAGATGACAAGGGTATTAAGTGTGGGCAGACGGCAAAAAAGTGAAAAGGAAGGTTTCTATCACTTAACTAATGCTTGATACTTTCTGGCGGCATCAGTGCTAAATTTGTAAACGTAGCAAAATTTTGTAAGCGAATAAATTTAGCACTGATGCCGCTTTAATACAGAAGTTTATTATTTGCAAGTTGTTGGGTTGTGCTGCGGACTGCAGAATTTTTTATTCATTTTATTGTCATGGGAGGGGGGAGAAAAAAGACAAAAGCCCGCAAAACTGCGGGCTTTTTTTAGTTCCTGTGCTAATACTTTGAAATTGAGGGCACTATACACTTTGTTATTTTAAAACTTTTTGAAGATATTCTTTTGCTTGAAACATATCATCAAACATAGCTATGCAGTTGCTTTTTATGTCTTGGGAGGGCGGGTTTTCGGGTATCATTATTGTGTTACAGCCGGCTGAACTTGCGGCTATAGCTCCAACTGCGCTGTCTTCAAAAACTATACATTCTTTAGGTTTTACACACAATTTTTTGCAGGTAAGCAAATAACTTTCGGGGTCCGGCTTAGTTTTTTTAACATCTTCGCCGCAGACAATCACTTCAAAAATGTTTTTATCTATGCCCACTGCATTTAAAAAGATATTAGTCGGCTCCGCTTCAGTGCTGGTGCAGAGTGCCAGCCTGAGTTTGGTTTTTTTAAGATAGTTTAAAAGCTCAAAAAATCCGGGCTTTGTTTTTATACCTATTTTCACAGACATGTCTATCCGATTGGTCATATAATAATCAAAAAGAGCCTCGGTATCAAATGACGGGCCAAACTCTTCTTCAAACAAAAACATTTTGTTTATTAGCCTTACCCCGTTGTATTTTGAGAGTTTGTTTCTGAATTCTTTGCTTGGCTTAAAGCCCAGAAATTCAACACCTTGCAGCACAATCTCAAGCAGGACAGGTTCGGTGTCTATTATGGTTCCATCCATATCAAAAATAACGGCTTTTATATCTTTCATAGTTGCCCCTTATTCTAGGAGTTTAGCATATTACGCCTGTTTTTACAAATGTTTGCAGAGTGTTTGTGCGAGGAGGTATGTTAAAAATTCTGTCACTTTTGTCAAAGAGGAACTATATATGGTAGGAGGGGATTGTCTGCTTTGGGGGCAGAATGTCCTGAATTTAGATGGGTTGTGGAGATTTTTTTGATATCATTTTGCAAACGCACGGCGCAGTGTCATATGTTTTTGGTGAAAAATGCTAAAAAGTGTTAAAAAAGCAGAGAAAGTTGTTGACTTGGGTCCCTCGTTGTGGTATTCTTGCTTTGTCACTACCAAAAGGCGGTGATTGTGCCTGTCGGCACAACGAGTACATTGACAACTGCATATTTAAACACAGTCTGAGATTTATCTTAGATTGTGCAAATTAGAGTAGACACAAAATGTTTGTGCGACAGCCTCGCACAAACACAAAAAATATTTTTGTAAAACAAAAGTATCTATGGTGTAATATGTATTAAACAAATGCAATTTACGCTGAGTCTAACTTAACAAAAAAATCTTAAAAAATAATTTTTGTCAAGACAAATAATCATAGACTTTATTAAAGAGAAATTTCGATTTCTGATGATTTTAAACGATCAAGCTATAAAGAGCGTGTGGTGGATGCCTTGGCACTTGGCGCCGACGAAGGACGTGATAAGCTGCGAAAAGCTACGGGGAGCTGCAAATGAGCTATGAGCCGTAGATGTCCGAATGCGGAAACGCACAACGAGTAATTTCGTTGTATCATTACATGAATAAAATAATGTAATGAGGGGAACCCGGAGAACTGAACCATCTAAGTATCCGGAGGAAAAGAAAGTAAATTAACGATTACCTAAGTAGTGGTGAGCGAACGGGTAAGAGCCCAAACCGGGGGTAGCAATATCTCCGGGGTTAGGACCCCATAAGGCATGGGATGTTAGTAGTAGAAGACTGCTGGAAAGCAGCACGAAACAGGGTAATAGTCCCGTAAACGAAACTAGCAGACCGCTGGGGGTATCCAGAGTAACACAGGACACGAGAAATCCGGTGTGAAGACAGGAGGACCATCTCCTAAGGCTAAATACGACCAAGTGACCGATAGTGTATAGTACCGTGAGGGAAAGGTGAAAAGAACCCCGGGAGGGGAGTGAAATAGAATCTGAAACCGCATGCTTACAAGCGGCGAGAGCACTACTATATAGTGTGATCGCGTACTTTTTGTATAACGGGCCGGCGAGTTATGGTATGTAGCAAGGTTAAGCAACTATGTTGCGGAGCCGCAGCGAAAGCGAGTCTGAATAGGGCGAATTAGTTGCATGCTGTAGACCCGAAACCCAGTGATCTATCCATGAGCAGGATGAAGCGATGGTAACACATCGTGGAGGTCCGAACACACGTCTGTTGAAAAATACGGTGATGACTTGTGGATAGCGGAGAAATTCCAATCGAACTGGGATATAGCTGGTTCTCCTCGAAATAGCTTTAGGGCTAGCCTCTATGTAAAGATAGTTGGGGGTAGAGCACTGAATGGGCTAGGGGGCTTCGCGGCCTACCGAACCTTATCAAACTCCGAATACCAACGTATTGATAATAGGGAGTCAGGCAGCGTGAGATAAGTTTCGTTGCCACAAGGGAAACAACCCAGATCTACAACTAAGGTCCCAAAGTGCAAGTTAAGTGGTAAAGGATGTCTTATTGCTAAAACAACCAGGATGTTGGCTCAGAAGCAGCCATTCATTTAAAGAGTGCGTAATAGCTCACTGGTCGAGTGATAGGGCGCCGAAGATTCACGGGGCTAAAACTTGCCACCGAAGTTTAGGGATGCTGTAATAGGCATCGGTAGAGGAGCAATGTATGTGGGCTGAAGCCGTATCGAAAGGGGCGGTGGACTGCATACAAGAGAGAATGCCGGTATAAGTAGCGAGAGTGAGGCGAGAATCCTCACCATCGAAAGTCTAAGGTTTTCTGGGGAAGGCTTGTCCTCCCAGAGTAAGTCGGGAACTAAGCCGAGGGCGAAAGCCGTAGGTGATGTCCAACAGGTAGATATTCCTGTACTACCGAAACACGACAAAGAGTCGAGGCAGGGACGCAGTAGGATAGTCGGACCACGCGGATGGAAATGCGTGGCTAAATCATGAGGGGAACAAATAGTGAAGTACGTTTGTTATCAAAGCCCTGGGTGATGATAGGGAGTGAAATTTAGTAACGAAGCCGATGAATTCACACTGACGAGAAAAGCTGCTAGATAGTGTTTAGGTACCCGTACCGCAAACCGCCACAGGTAGACGATGAGAGAATCATAAGATGAGCGGGATAACCCTTGTTAAGGAACTCGGCAAAATGACCTCGTAACTTCGGGAGAAGAGGTGCCAACTTAAGTGTTGGCCGCAGAGAATCGGCCCAAGCGACTGTTTACCAAAAACACAGGTTTCTGCTAAAGCGTAAGCTGAAGTATAGGAGCTGATGCCTGCCCGGTGCTGGAAGGTTAAGGGGAAGTGTTAGGAGCAATCCGAAGCATAGAACTTAAGCCCCAGTGAACGGCGGCCGTAACTATAACGGTCCTAAGGTAGCGAAATTCCTTGTCGGGTAAGTTCCGACCCGCATGAATGGCATAACGATTTGGGCGCTGTCTCAACAAGGGGCCCGGCGAAATTGTAGTATGCGTGATAATACGTATTACCCGCGACTGGACGGAAAGACCCCATAGAGCTTTACTGTAATTTGATATTGGATTTCGAACTTTGATGCACAGGATAGGTGGGAGGCTTTGAAGCGAGTACTTTGGTATTCGTGGAGCCATCCTTGGGATACCACCCTTCAAATTTTGAGATTCTAACCCTGATTCCGTAATCCGGACAGGGGACAGTGTCTGATGGACAGTTTGACTGGGGCGGTCGCCTCCTAAAAAGTAACGGAGGCGTTCAAAGGTTCGCTCAGAATGGTTGGAAACCATTTTTAGAGTATAAAGGCATAAGCGGGCTTAACTGCGACACCTACAAGTGGAGCAGATACGAAAGTAGGACTTAGTGATCCGGCGGTAGAGTATGGAATTGCCGTCGCTTAACGGATAAAAGTTACCTTGGGGATAACAGGCTGATCCCTCCCAAGAGTTCACATCGACGGAGGGGTTTGGCACCTCGATGTCGGCTCGTCACATCCTGGGGCTGTAGTAGGTCCCAAGGGTTCGGCTGTTCGCCGATTAAAGTGGCACATGAGCTGGGTTCAAAACGTCGTGAGACAGTTTGGTCCCTATCCATCGTGGGCGTAGGATATTTGAGTGGAGCTGCTCCTAGTACGAGAGGACCGGAGTGGACGTACCTATTGTGCATCAGTTGTCTCGCCAGAGGCATTGCTGGGTAGCGAAGTACGGAAAGGATAAATGCTGAAAGCATCTAAGCGTGAAACCTGCCACAAGATTAGATATCCCATGACATAAGTCAGTAAGACCCCTTGTAGACTACAAGGTTGATAGGTCGGAGGTGGAAGTGCAGTAATGCATGCAGCTGACCGATACTAATAGGTCGAGGGCTTGATCAGAAATGATTTAGCTTTAATACGCTATGATTTGCTCTAATTTGAAGTTTGAATATGCAGTTGTGAGTGTATTTGCACTCGACAAATCGGTATTACGGGCGTAAGCTCTTAATATACAAGTACTGGTGACCATAGAGAGAAAGACCCACCCGTTCTCATCCCGAACACGGAAGTTAAGTTTCTCATCGCCGAAAATAGTTGGCTGGAGACGGCCCGTCAAGATAGGACATTGCCAGTGCATCAAACAAAGCAACCGCAGGAGGTTGCTTTTTTGTTTGATGCACATAATTTTGCAACGCAAAATTATCTTTTGCCAAAGGCAAAAGGGCAATGTCCTGTGAGTTCTGCATTAGTATCTATTGATAATATGTCTAAAGACACCGCAAGAGGTGTTTTTTTGTTTTTTCAGCTGGTGCCTGTAGAATTGTCAAGATTTTGCAACGCTAAATAAAAGTTTGCGCAACTGCACAAAACAATGATAAGTAGTATGTTTTTTAAGTAAAGATAAAATAAAGACGTAAAGAATTCTAAGTCCTACCCCTAGGGGTAGATCGCTTTTTTATATTTAATAAAACGACAAAAGGCCGCTATGACTGCAGCCAAAAGTTTCTATATTTAAAGATTATTCTATAACGCCCCAATTTAATAGCATAAGTTCTTTTCTTTTTTCAAGTGGAGTGAGCCATTTCTTTTTTCCATCTGCACTTGAAAGCACTGAAGATGGAATATTATTAGAACATTTCAAATATGCTTTCATTTGGGTTTTTAAATCTTCATAAGAATAAAACTTTAAGTGCTTATAGAAACGTTCATTATCACTGCGGTGACTTCTTTCGATTTTACCATTGTGACGTGGTGTGTACGGTCTTATACGAAGGTGTTTTATTTTTAATTCTCTACACAAAATGTCTAGCGGATGTATTTGTTTGATGCTGTTGTTATGAGCAAACTCCGGGCCGTTGTCAGTCTGCAGTTGTTCGGGTTTGTAGCCGAAATACGCAATAGCACGTTTTACGAAATCAACAGTAGAGTGTGAGGAAATTTCGAGATATGGATAAATAAAACGTTCCCTAGTCGCCTCGTCTATTATGCCAAATGGATAATATTTTGTATCACCGAACATTCTAAGCGCTTTACACTCCCTTGGTATATGTTTCACATCCATCTGCCATTTAACACCGATTTCTGCCGGTGTGTCATATTTTTGCGGCACATACGGTATATATGGATTTGTAGCATAATAACCAATTTTTCGAAGATAGCGATAAAGCGTTACGGGGTTCCTGCTGTAGCTATAATTTAATCTAAGTTTACCGTAAAGTTCGTTTAGTCTTATATTTGGATTTCGCTTTATTAAATCTGCAATGTGTTTGATTTCCTTATCACTTTGGGCCCGCGGATGTCTTACAGTTAATTCATAAGTTTTGTTTTTTAAACTCTCTGTAGTTCCGTCATAGTTCTTTTTCCATCTGAAAATTGTACTTCTGTTAATTTTATAATATTTCGCTACAGCGGCCACCGAAAGTACTGTAAGTTTTTCAATTATATTTATTCTTTGTCTTAAGTTAATGCTCATTTTGCTTTCTCCTTTTTTCTAATTTCTAACACTAAATTGAAATTTTGTCAATAAGCAAATTATAGTTTGCTTAATTTTGTTTTGATTATATACGTATATATGATATAATTCTGCAAAAGGGGGGTATTTATGAGCGATAAAAAGATTACAGCTCAAGAGCGATATTTAAAGAAATCAGGCATGCGCTATGAACTTCTTTGCCTAAAAACAACTGAAGCTGACATAATAGATAAACTTGAATATCAAAAGCAGCAGCAGGGTGGGTATAGTAGATATATAAAACAACTTATACGAAAAGACTTAGAAAAATAAAAAATATTTGAAAAAACTGTTTACATATATACGTATATATGATATAATTACTATGTAACAAAGAAAGTTACAAAAAAAGGAATAGTTGCAATCCCACGAAGAAGAACAACTATTCCGGCCACAGAAGCGGCTGTGTATATTATAGCACAGTACGCTTCTCGTGTAAAGCATAAGACGTGAGGATATAGCCCACGCAGCTTAGAGCGAGGAGTTTTTTATGAAAACACAAAACAAAATTTTAGTAAAGAATGTTAAGGAACTTGAAAACGCAATAGAGACTGCGATGCTTGAAGAAATCAAAGAATCAGGGTTTTGGCTTGATGAAGGTTACAGCAGCGAGAGTATACTTCAATATTTAAATGACTACATTGAAATTGATGAAGAAATTGATGAAGATTTATACTACGAATTGCAAGACGAAATGTTCTCAACTTATGATAATAATCGCTCTAAAATTGCTGATAAGCATAAATTAAAGAAATTAACAGACGGCTCAGGGGAAGGTACAGACATATATTATTACAAAACAATTGAAGGACGAAGAGTTGCACAAGCGATAATCAGATACAACAAACAACTTGCGAAAGAACTAAAGACAAGATAAAGGAGTTGTTATGTTTACAGAAAGTTTTAAAAAGAAGTTTAAGGAATTCTTAAAATATAACATGACTGATGAGTATTTTAATTTTAATGTTTATCTAGATAAATTAGAAACGCAGCACGGAAATTCTAGCATGGACTGTTATGAATTAGGGTCATTTTATACAAGAAGCAAAAATTCAGAACTTTTTTATTACAACACAACGTATAAATTTTTTAAATATGGGGCTGAAGTTTCATGTGATAAGGTAGGAGACAACGATTTTGATTATTGCGAAATAACTTTCGACTGTTAGGAGATATAACAGAAAGCTATTTTTAGAAGAAAAAAGAGTAGGCTATAATGCCAACTCTTTTTTTATTATGAAGCTTGTTAAACTAAATTTTGTTTTTATTATTTTTTGCCGGCGGGAGTGTAAGTGTGTAGGTTCTAAGTAGGTCTTTCATTTAAGTGGAAAATCAAATAGGGCGGTTTGTTTTTATACCAAGTTTACGTTCACGATTGTAGATGATTTTTTCTATGAGTTGAGGGTCTGAAAATTCATCAAATGATTTATCTCCGCGCAAGTCTTTTATGACGCCATCCATCCACTCGGGGGAAAGCTCTACTCGCTGCATACGCTCTTCTAACTCTTTAGGTATTTTTATCATGATATCACCTCAGCTTTTATATAGTACTTACCATCCCTATATCTTACATTATTTATACTCATTCGGGTACCATCCTTTAATAAAAACTCATATTCCTTATCTTTAAAATAACTAATATTATTTATGTAAGCACCGCGTCCGCGCCCCGCCGGAACTGATATTTCCCATAAAATATCATTTTCGCCTTTTTTGAAATTTTCTGTTGCCTTATAATCTGCGCTAGCGCTTAGAAAACCTTTATTTAAATATCCTTTTTGAGTTAAATTTTGTATTGTTTCAAAATCGTGATTAAATTCTTGAGAACTTGTAGAACGATAGACAACTATGTTATTCTTAAGATTGAACTTATTTATTGCACCTCTAATCCCCGATATAGTTTCAAGCACAAATTTACTTGGAGTAATAGAGTTGTCTCTTAGATAATCATTGATATCTTCTGCTACAATAGTATATTTTTTGATATCAAATATCTCATCGTCAGTTAATTTTTTATGCCAATCGTAGTTATTTTTCTTGAAATATGCATCTGCTGCAAGCCCATCTTTAAAGTGTCTATATCCTTTAGCGTTATAACCTGCCACGTCCACCCATAACAGTATACTCCTTTTATTTGTTTTTTACAAGTTTTTAGTTAGTTAGTTTTTCCACTCGAGTGGAAAATTGATGAGCTGAAAAGATAAGAATAGATTCCTCCGCAGCCAGCTCTTTCGGCACTGTGCCGATGAAGATTATTTTTTCAGGATTCAATCTAGTTTTCATTTCAGCAAAGCCTTTTAGAAAAAATTCTTTGCTATGGCCCCGCAGCGCACCGTTGCTGCTTATAGCAATAGTGCTGTTTTTAGGCAGTCCGGCAAAACACCATTCATAACTGCTTTCATCGCCCCATCTGGCAACAGGTATTACATTGAAACCGAATTTTTGAAAAAGAACGTCAAGGCAGCGATTTCTATATGTATTATATATTTGCAGTGCTAGGGGAGTGTCATGATATAGCGAGAAATCTGTGCCTATAATATTTTTAACCTTGCGCAGGCGCTCTACATATTTCAAAGGCTGGTGCCCCTATTGACAGAGGGGGGGGGGTGTGTTATAATAAAAATATAAATAACTTGTATATTTATCTGATGGAGGAACAGTTATGGGATATATGGAGACAGCGGAAGTTTGGCCGCTTTCAACGAGATTTGGTGAAACCCATGTTGTAATCAAAAACGGTGACGAACATAAAGCCCTGACTGAGGCTGCTTATGGCAATGCATCTGAAGCTGATTATAATTTTGCTATGTATGTTTGTGATAGAAATCATAATTATTTTGCAGAAGAGTATTATAAAGGATTTAAGCATAAGTTAAAATGCTGTGCGCTTACAGTTGTGTCGGCTCTTGGCTTGGGTTTGGGTGTTTTATATGGTGAACATACAACAATGACTGTTGGTGCCGCCGGCACGGCATGGGGAGTATTTTCATTGGTAAGGGCTCAAAGAGAAGGAAACGCCTGGATAAATTTGATGCAGCATAATATTAATACAAAGGCGGCTATTTTTGAAGAAAATCCCGGAATGAAGGAGTTTCCGCAAACTTTCCCAAATCAGATAATTTTAGATCTGGAGCACTTATAATAGTGCTCTTTTGTTTTGTAGAATAAAATTATTACAATAAACTCGGCGTTTTGAGGGTTTTTCTTTTTTGTATCTCTATTTTAGAGGGGTTTAGGGGCATTTGGTTGACTAAGTCAATCAATTTTCTGCTGGTTTCGTTTGCTTTACTTTGTTTGTGCTTTTTGATATAATTGTAAAAATAAGAAACTTAATGTCGAATATTAAAATTAAATCTTTAATTTATTTTTAAAATGATAGCTATTCAGAGTTTTTTTGATTACAGCACAAATTTCTAGGGGGAGTAAGTTGGAAATATTATGGAAACAAAATTAAAGTATCACAAAAAAGTAAAGCCTTATAACATGATAAAAATGCCCAGGAAGCAGTCGCTTTGGAGCATATGGTTTATCGGGCTTATGTCAAGGATATTACTGCGAAAACAAAAGAGAAAGCTTGAAAAGTTTAATATGGAAGGCCTTAAACCGCCTTATCTTATGCTATGTAATCACAACCAATTTATGGACTTTGAGATAGCGGCTTTGGCGACCTTTCCAAGACGAATGAATAGTGTTGCGTCCCTTGACGCTTATGTTGTTTATCCGCCGCTTATCAGAAACATCGGGTCAATTCCTAAACGTAAGTTTACAAACAATACTATGATTATAAGACAGATAAAGCACACGCTTACAAAATACAAAAATATCACAACTCTTTATCCTGAGGCGAGGTATAACCCAAGCGGAGCTACTGCCAAGATGCCCGATTCACTTTATAAAATGATTAAACTTCTGGGCTTGCCGGTGGTTGTTTTAAAGATGCTGGGGCATCACTTGCAGTATCCTGATTGGGCCGACAAAAAACGTAAGGTACCTGTTTATGCCAGCATGACACAGGTGTTAAGCACGAGTGACATAAAAACCAAAAAGATTGACGAAATAAAACAAATTGTGCTGGGCGCTTTTGAGTATAATGATTATGACTATCAGCTTAAAAATAATATAAAGATAACCGAACCTTTCAGGGCTGAGGGGTTGCACAAGATTTTGTATCAGTGCAAGTCGTGCGGTCAGGAGTTTGGCATGACAAGCGAAGACAGTTTTCTCAGATGCAACAAGTGTAGTCAGGAGTGGCAGCTTCGCACTGACGGACAGCTTGAGGACAGAAGCGGAAAAACCCTGAGCATTCCGGAGTGGTATGATTGGGAACGCGAGCAGGTGAAGGAACAGATTATGACGGGGGCATATAAATTTGAAGAAGAAAATATGTTGGCTTTCAGTATGCCGCATCCCAAAAAGATGATTCCTATAGGCAGTGTAAACTTCAGGCATGACAATAGTGGTTTTAAAGTCAGCGGCAGTTTTAACGGACAGGATTTTGAGATTGTGAAAGAACCGCTTGAAAATTATGCCGTTCATGTGGAATATTCTACGCCGTTTTTAAAACGGCATGACATAGTTTCATTCAGTGACAACAATGATTCATATTTCTTTGTGTCAAAAACGCCTGAGCGTATACAAAAGATTTCGCTGGCTACAGAAGAACTTTATGAGCAGGTAAAGTCAGGGAGTGTAAATCCGCACGCGATGGATTGCTGTGGGCACTAATCTTACGTCATTATTAGGAGGGTTTTTGCCCGACATGGTAATCCCTTGATGCATCTTTAATTGAAGGATTGCTTCGAAAGTGATACTCTGGAGTGCAGCTCACAATGACAATAAAAATTAAGGAGGGGAAAGATGCTGAAAATAAGTGCTGTTACAAAAACTTTTTTGGACAAGGTGGCCAAGACGCCAAAGATAGTTTTGGACAACATCAATCTTGAAATTAAGGATGGTGAGGTTTATGGTCTGGTGGGGGCGAATGGTGCCGGAAAAACCACTCTTATGAATATAATTTCGAGAGTGCTCAAAGAGGACGGCGGAACTATTGAAATTGACGGTGTTAAAATGGGCACCATAAACGACATTTCGGGCAAGGTGGGGTATATGCTGGATATCCCCGCCATGTTTGATTTTATGACGGCACACGAATATTTTGAATATTTATCAAGTCCTCAAAAAAAGGATAAGAAAGCACTCAAAACTATGACAGACTATCTGCTTGGTGAGGTGGGGCTGAGTGATGTTGCGGGGAAATATATAAAAAAATATAGTCGGGGCATGAAACAGCGGCTTGGAATTGCAGCGGCCCTTATTTCTAACCCGCAGATTATACTTATGGATGAGCCCAGCAGTGCGCTTGACCCGCAGGGAAGATATGAGGTGCTTAAAATTATTGAGCGGCTGCGCGAGCGCGGCAAGACCATAATTTTATCTACGCATATACTCAGTGATGTTGAACGTGTGTGTGACAGGGTGGGGCTTCTCAGCAAAGGAAAGCTCGTTGTTGAAGGAACGCTTCATGACGTTTTGAAAAGATTCAGCGAAAATGCTTTTGTTGTTTTGGGGGATGACACAGAACTTGTTAAGGTTGAGGCTGCTCTTAAAAAGATAAAAGATGTAAAGGAAATAAGGATAATCTCTGAGAGTATGGAGATTGTTTTTGAAGAGGGCAAACAGGAAAAGATTTTTGAAATAATCACAGGGGCTTCAAACAAACTTACTTCTGTAAGTCTCAAAGTAAGCACGGTAGAGGATATCTTCCTTAAAGCGCAAAAGGGGGAGGTGTGATATGAAAGCTTGTTTAAAAAAGGAAACTCTCGAGGTTTTACGCACTGGCAAATTTTGGATATATATGGGTGCAGGAATAGGTATGGCTTTGATGTCCGTTATGCTATTTTTTATGATGAAAGTGGTATCCTCCTTTGAGGTTGCCGCTGAGCAGATGGCAGGAATGATGGTGATGTTTGAAATGACCTACGCTAACAGCGTGATGTATTTCATGACTATAATGGGAACATACTTTGTGATTCTGGCAATCATTATGACTATGCGAGTTGTAAGCAAGGAGCTGCAGGATAAAAAATGGACACTTCCCATATGCAGCGGTGTCAAACCCAGCCACATGATTGCAAGCAAACTGATTGTTAATACGGCTGCCATTGTTCTTGCATTTATTGCGGCAAGCTTATTTCATATGATTATAACCATTATATTTTTTACCGCAAACATAACTGTTTGGGATATGCTGTATTACTATGCTATGCTGCTTGTATTTATAATTTTTATAACAACGTTCACAATCTCACTCAATGCAATAATCAAAAAGGGCTGGCTGACGGCACTGATATCAATTCTCACGTTGATTTTTGTAAGCAATATCTTTGGAATGATACCCATCGGAAGCAGCACTCTTTCAAATTTTTCACCATTCTTGTTCCTTGACCAACTGCAAAACGGCGTTGCGCTTGTCGTGGCCAAAAATACCTGGTATGAGTATCTGTCGGCAGGGCTTAGTACTTTTGTGCTCATGGCACTTTTGATATTCTTTGCAATCAAAAGTAGTAAGGTTGCTGCGCAAAATTTGAAGTGATTATTGAGGGAGAGTGTAATATGAAAAAATTATTGAGTAGCATTATTTGTTTATGTTTTATGTTTGTTATGGGTGGGGCGCTTTCAGCGTGCGAAGGCCCCACCCCAGCCCCTAAAGTTTATGCCGAATCTATTGAGATAATAAGCGATTACACAATTAAATTATATGAAGAGGAAATCAAAACTGTTTTTATGAGAAGTGATCAAGATAGTTATGAGTTGACATGGAAGGTTTTGCCGGAAGAAACTTCGGACAAGTCTGTTACTGCTTCTTGGAATGAAAATACACAACATAAAATAGAGCAAATTTCAAATACGGGGCTGTTAGTGGTTTTTAATGGAAGTGGAAATTTGGTAATATCACTTAAAACAAATGATGGAAGTAATGTTATAACAAAAATTTATTTTGTTCCTGTTTATGCCACTTCCATTGAAATAACCAGCAACCACAACGTTCAGCTCGGCGGAGAAATAACAAAAATCATAAAGTTAAGCTCAGGTGAAGACAGATATGAGCTGACGTGGAGAGTTTTG
>JAISKJ010000001.1 GCA_031260975.1 Christensenellaceae bacterium | reverse complement strand
CATATCTACCGTTGGAATAATATACAACTTAGCCACAGCCGAAAGCTTCTACGCTGCAGGATATATGCTGGGCGGTGTCACCGCAGATGCAATGTTGATAGCGGCAAGCTATGGGGCGGGGGCAGCAATTGGGGCGGGAGCGAAGATGTTGACTCCGAAATTTAACTTTGTGTCAAAAGCAAAATTAAATAATCATTTTAATCAACATGGTGCTGGAATGGGATATAAAACAAAAGCAGGTTATGTAAGAGGTGCAAATTCTGTAATAAAAAAAGGAACATATATTGAAAGTCTAAATGGTTATGTTTTACGTACTTCGATTGGTAGTGGGAACAATGTTCTTTTTGTTGGTATGAACAGAGCGGGAACGGCGATTACAACATTTCACATTAAAAGCATTGCAAAATTGCTAAGAATGCTTTAAGGGGGCAAAGAGATGTATATAAAAAAAATATCTGATTACGACGGATATACTGCTAATGTGATTGTAACAGATGGTACATATAATTTGATTTGTTTTTATTGTGGTTATACAAATGGTTTGGATAAAGAGATTCATGAGAATATAGAAGTGAAAGAAATATCAGCAATGTTTAGCAAGAATATTATGCGTATTAATAAATCTGAATACCTTATTCAAAAAAAATACGGTAAGGGTGAGCATTTTGCATATTATTTGCAAGGCAAAGTACTGGATTTAACAACACCATTAATTGGCATTGGAAAACTGACAGTAGAACTTGATTCGCCTTTACCTAAAGATATTGCGCAAGATGAATTTATTGAATTTAGTGTAGATAGATTAGATTGTTTTCTAGATTAAAGACAACCAAACCAATGCTACTTGTTAAATTATTGTAATCTCTTATAAATAATTTAAAAGGAGGTTTATATGAATTATAATCTAATTGCTGGCGCTTATGAACTTGGTTATCTGATGGGTCGATGGTTAGGTATTGCTACTATAATTGCTCTTGTAGTTCTTAGCATTTTCCTTGTTAAGAAATGGGCCAAGAAAAAACAAAACAATAATATGAGTGAAAACAACAATGAAAGGGAAGATGATAAAACTAATGATAAATAACCAACACTAACCCCTTCAGATACCGCAGTTATTATTATGACAATGAAACAGGCTTTTACTATCTGCAATCACGTTACTACGACCCAAGCATAGGAAGGTTTATTAATGCTGATGAACCAAGTGCATTGTATAGTAATGCCGGAATGACTTTTGGAGTTAACCTTTACGCGTATTGTCTGAATAACCCTGTGATGTATATGGACCCTAGTGGGTATTCTGCTACAGCGGCCACAGCGGCAGGATCTTCTTGGCTTTTGGGATTGGGACCCGTTGGTTGGGCCATATTTGGAATAGTAGTTGCAGTAGTTGCAGTAGTTGTAGTAGTAGATGTAGTATTGATAGTTAACAATTGGGAAGCTATACAAAACTTCGTAGCGACCCCGGGTTTGATAAGAGATTGGGGAAGCAGTCCTGCAAACCCAGCAGTGACAATCCCCGTTCCAGATAATACAGGCGTATTTACTTGGGATATTCCGGGGGCGAGGGATGTGTATAAATTTTATAATCAACCAAAACCACATAGAAAACATAAGGGAGGTGACAAACATTCACAAGCCCAGAGGGCTAGAAAACTTCAGCAAGGCGGACAGAAGAAAGTGATTAATGGTAGATTCAAACCTAGAAACCCGAGTATGTTTATATTTTGGGATATAAATAACCCATATGGTCATAAAAACTTATTATATTAAAGGAGAATGAATAATATGAAAAAAAATGATTTTAAGAAAGGTGAATTCATAGCAATTTATACTGATGTTGAAGGTGAGGATTGGGCTTTGGGTGAAGTTATTGCCGTAGATGACGAAGATGTCATAATAAGCAGTGTTCATCCATTAGGTTTAGATGATGGCTTAGCGCTATATAATATTAGTATTATACGCAAAATTGAAAAAGAAACACAATATAATACCAAAATACAAAAAATAATGAAAGCAAAAAATACTTGTTTAGCAAGATACAATTTTAAAAGTAAGAAAATTTTGCTGGAGTTATTAGCTTTGGCTAAAGATACTAAAAAAATTATTAGTGTTGAGTTGCAAAATGAAGAAAGTGATTACGAGCCATATGGATTGGTTGAATCTTTTGATGACGTAACATGTACAATAAAGCTTATTGATATGTTCGGACGAAAAGATGGAGTAAGTATTTTTTCGATAGAAGACATCTCTGCAATTATGTATAATAGTTTAAAATCAAGGGATATTTTGTGGCTAATGGAAAACCAATAATACACAACAAAAAAACGGATTAACTATCTTTTTGATTGTTTAAAAGCTATAAATAAAACATAGTAGAAGCTACTACTATGACAACGAAACTAATTTATACTACCTAAATTCAAGGTATTACGACCCAGAATATGGTAGATTTATTAATGCAGATGAACCAAGTATGCTGTATGAGACAGGGGGAATATCGGGTGGAGCTAATTTGTATGCGTATTGTGAACTTTTTTGAGTATATCGTCATTGCAGCAATCAGCAACAAAATGCAGGGAGATAAAATTGAACAAAAGAAAAAGAGGGGCTAAATGCCCTCTCTTTTTTTATTGAAGAAACTATGCGGAACTATTAAGCCAAAATAGTCTTTTGCGATAAATAGTTCGTATGGCTCCTTGTTGGCGGAGAGTTAGGGATTCGAACCCCAGAAGGCTTTCACCTTAATGGTTTTCAAGGCTTTTAGACAACTTACTTTTAGTTATTTCCGATTGCTGTTGTATCGCTTTTAATCCCTTCTAAAATATAAATTGCGGACATAAAACTGCCTATTTCAATGGCTTCTCTACCCTCTGTCGTTGCTAAGTATTATATCAGCATTAAGACCAAAAATCAAACCAAAAAAGCAACGTTATTTTTCTACCAATCAATTTGGTAGAAATTTAGGTAGAAAAATTAGCAGATAATGTTTACTTGCTCTTCTCCAATTGGCTATAATATCTTGCTGCCATTTGTCCACAGCCGGCATTAATATCTTTCCCAGCTGGATTAAACTCATAATAATTAATTTGCTTCTCATCGAGAATTTTTTTGAATTGTGAGAAATTATCTGATGATCTAAAGAATCCGTCTTTTATAGGGCTATAGTGGGTTAGATTCACTGTGTCGCCTTCTTCCAAATAATCACAGAATTCTTTTGCATTTTGTTCGCTGTCATTTACGCCATTAAGTAAAACATAATTCCAACATAATTCTTGACTAGATATTTTTTTATATTGATTTGCCACATCCCTTAATTCAGACATGGACCTATGTACAGGGATTATTTTTTTTCGTGTATCATCATTTGACGCATGCAAACTTATCTTTAATATATACTTTTGAAAATCTTTAATTTCATTTGCAAGTTGTAATATTAGTTCTGAATTAATTCCAGTAGTAGCTAATGAAAAGATACTGTTTGGATATCGGCTATTCAGCTCTTTCGTGGAAGCTAAAACATTCTCATAATTTAATAATGGTTCCCCAACTCCCATGCAACCAAATTTGATTGGTTTCCCCCGATTATCAATGTCTAAATCATTTATTACATTAACACACTGATTAATAATTTCATCTTTAGTAAGATTTCTATAAAAATTCTTATTGACACCGTTATAACAAAATCCGCATGCAACAGGACAGCCTATTTGCGACGAATAGCAGATGAAGTGCTCGCCATCATTTATATAAGCTGTTTCTATAATATAGTCATCAGATGTTTTTTGTAAAAACTTTTTTGTACTTCCATCTACAGATTCTAATTTCTCTATAATTTCCACAATTCTCTCCTATTTTTGTGTAATTTCTTCCAACTGTATGCCATGTCCAACAGCCTTTAGGTTGTCATTTAAATATTCTAATTTGCAATAGCTAATATCTTGATACGGTTTTGCCGCAATTTTTGAATATACATTACTTATTGCGGCACCATGTGTTATAATTGCTACATTTTTATAAGGTGTAGCGCAAATTATATAGTTTATGAATTTCATGAATCTTTCAATCAAATTATTAATACTTTCGCCACCCTTGATGCATACAGAGTGATCTGTCAAAGCCAATTGAATTTCCGGTTGTTTCAAAAACTCAGCAATTGGTATTTTTATTTCTTGATACATTCCCATGTTTAAACCACGTAATTCCTTATGAAATGAAAAGGGGACATTTAATTTCTTATCTGCCGAAATTACAGTTTCCATAACTCTTTTCATATCCGAACCATAAATTCGTTCAATATTATTTTTCTTTAAAAACTTTGACAAGGTTAAAATTTGTTTTAAGCCTCTTTCGCTAAAAACGGTTTTTATGGACTTTGATTGCCCCTTGATTATCTTGGCAATGTTAAAATCAGTCTCACCATGCCTTATCAAATAAATTATTTTTTTCTTATCTTTTTGGGCATTAGTGAATCTGTCTAATTTTTTCATTAACATAACTCTTTTTGTCAGTCGTCTTTGCAGATTGCTTTCCGGTTCGTGCCCAATGCCTTTCACCAACTTAGCATATTCTCTTATGTCCATAATATTGTTTTTGTTCAATTCATAATGTCCACGATTTACTAAATTTAAAAAATCGTTGAACCTTACATCACTTTGTTCTTTCCTTAATTCCTGTCGAAATACCGAATGACTTGAACGGTTATATTGTTGTCTTAATTTTGTTTTATCTAAACATAATGTATTAATAAACTCCTTTGGCAATTTAAATAAAGCCTGTTTATTAATCCTGTTTTCTTTGATGTAATCTTGTAAAACGCGCAAGTTATAGTATAGCCTTATTTTCTCATCTTCAAACAGTAGTGTGCCGGCATAATCTCTTATGCTTACTGCTTTTGTTAATGTCACAGTCTTAGGTGAGATTTCAGAAATAATACTCTCTCTATATTTTGAACCTTTCTCAATGAATGATAGCGTTATCAAATCTTTAGTCGTATTATCAAGTATCGTATCGTAGTTGTCTTCATAAATATTCAATAGGTTATCCTGCACACGATTTTGCCATGTGCAAACATTACCATTATATTCTACTATCCAATCCAACCCACACTTGCCATTTAAATTAAAAACAAGAGCTGGAAAATTGCTTTGAGATTGATCTAAATCGTCGTTATAAACATTTATTGTATTATAAATAGATTTCCTGTCATATAAATTTGGCATTAGACTTGGCTCAAAAAATCTTGCTTTTCCTAAAATAACTTCATATCCAGAAGGTAACATGATTTTATATTTCCATGGTATAATTTTGACAACATTATCATCATCGGATTGATTTTTCCCAATTGTTTCAATTTTGTATCCACCAAAATATTTCTCTAGATAGTTATACAGCGTATTATCTCCAGTAAAGGTCTTTAACTGAAGAGTGAAAACTTTATCGTTCTTATATTTTTCTTCAAATATTTTCAATAGATTGATTAAAGGACGTTCTCCTAGTGTAATGCTATGGTCACGGCTTACACTTAGTCTTATTGAAATACGCGATTTACTCTTTCTTTTTTCAATAGACTTTTGAATTTCTTCTAAATATTCTTCAGCATTTTTTTTATCCAAAGCCCAGCTGCCACTTGTTACTAAAATTATCCTGTCAGCCTCTATATTTTCAATACTTTTTAAAATGGCTCCTCTTTCTAGAAATGGCTCGCCGCCACCGGAAATCTGTAGATATCCAACATTAGCATCATTAGCAAATTTAATAAACTTATCAATTGCCTCATAGTTCAATCTATTTTGTATATCACCATCTTTATTCTCCGGTGATGGAGATTTAAAAAAACAAAATGGACATCCCACACCACAATATGAAGTAAAAAAAACACAAATTAAAGATCTCCCACTAATTTTATCATAATTTGGAACGATTAAATTTTCGCATTGTAATAGTTTTTCTCTATAAAATTGAGGATCCTCGAAAATATTTACTTCGTCCATGTGTTCTCACTTTCAAAATTATTCTCTTTGAATTGCAGTTCCACATATTTATTCATATAGTCTAAAGTCTGATTGTCATCTATATCAAGCCTATCTTGCCAAAATGATACTGCATCATTATATTTTTTGAATTTAGCACGAATATTATGAGCGTGATTGCTTTCATGGCGAGATAATTTATGAACATTTTCATTTTGTAATGTGGCAACTGCAATCATACTATCGGCGAACTTAATTTCTTCAATAGACTGCATATCAAAAACATCCGCCATTCTCGAGCTTGCAATTGCCGAATCATTACCGAACTTACACATAGATAGAGTTAAACCTCCAATGCCCATGTCAACTGCAAGCTTATTGTGTTCATTTTCCATCAAAACTATTGCCGCCGTATTAATAAATTCATTGGTACCTTGCTTGCGCATTGCAATATTAAAATCTCTACCAAATATGCCATAGGCGTCTAAACCATATTTATGTTTATAATGCGCTTTATCAGTATCAAATTCCATAACTACATTATTATCTACATTTTTCGTCGCTTCAATCAAGTCTTTATCTTGTGAGCATATTCGAATGCGTAAATCATCAGGGGATATACCTAAATATTCTTTATCCATCAAATACTCAAATGTATCACCTACAACTTTCTCAATGTTCGGCTTTGTTAAAGTACCCATCATTCTAAAACAAGAACCAAATTTATCAAAATCCATCGTTGTTATTTTTTTTATTCTTTGAGTCCTTAAACAATCTTGAATTAACGAATGTCCATTGTTTGATATGTTGTCATCTAAAACGAAACGCTTTAGAGGTGAAATTTTTGAGCCAATAAAATCAACTGTCGGGTCAACCCTTGAGGTTATCCTAAATGGTTGTTCTTTTACATAACCTTTTAGACGAAAACATTCATTAAAACTGTTCTCAACAAAGTCTAAATAATCACTATACTTTTTCATTGCCTTTAATTATAAGATAGAATAATAACATTGTCAACACTTAATTTTTCGCTACGCATTTAATTTTGCCTGAGCATTTGTTTTTCTCATAAAGAAGTGAGAAAAATCATAATATGTGTTCCTTCCAACAGTAATTTTTGTTATTAGACATATGCATCAATCAACCCAGTAAGTATTTATGATATTTAGAAAAGCATTATATTATTTTTTGACCTCCAACTTATTTACTTTTTTATTCTTTATTATATAGATATTACCAAAATATTGTATTCTATCTGCTAGAAAAATATAAGAGTCATTATTAAAAGCTATAATCTCATTACCAACACTTAATTCCAACAAATATTTCATCGCGTCAGTACCACCTCGTGTATATTTTTTATTCTCACCATCAAAGTGGGGGATTATAATTTTATCAAAAAAACCAAGACCATTCAAAAAATACTTTGATAAGCTATTCTTGTTAATTTCCTCTAAATTTTCAGGGAAACTTACCACTCTATTACATAAATTCATTGCACCGCTAGATGCACCAACTAGCAAGCCAGTGTAATTTTTTAAATGTTCATTTAAATTTATTTCATTTAAAAATTTTGATTGTATATCAACTTTGCCTCCAGACAAAAAAATTAAATCCGCATCCTTTATTATCTCTGGAGCATCATTCTTATTTCGATTGTCAAGAATAGTTTTCTTTTCAAAATCAATTTTTGAAAGTTTTAGAGATTCAAATAACAAATTACCATAAAAATTATTAATCTCTAATGTTTCAGGATTGCTGACAATAAATACAAGGTTTTTATATCGCAATGTATATTTTTTTATGTTTGTTAAAAATAAATTAGAGTCAGCAAATGGCACAGCATACTTATTGCCTTGTTGATCTTTTTGAATATTATTAAAATCACTCGCCAATATAAGTTTCATATCAAATTCCCCTTTTATCTCAAATTTAATTCTTCTATCATTATTTTATATTTCTTATTATAGCAGAATTATTACATTTTACAAATTAAACTTTTATTAAATTGATTAATAGTTGGTCAAAGAATCCTCCATCACAAATCAAAGGATTAAATCTTTTTTTGCGACATAGTTCATAAAACATACAAGCCCCCTTTAAATTTGTCATTAAATCCAATCTGACTGAGTTCCTATATTTTTCTGTAATATTTTTGTATTTAATTTGTTAATTATTCGCGCCAAAGGAAAGGGAGAAAAAAAGTCTTTTTTCAACTTTTTTTGTAAAAACATGAAAAAGCGGGACACCTTTTGACAAAAAAATGTAGTTATATAGTAGAGGGGTATTTGTTTTTTAGAAAAGAAATTTCAATAGGACAACGAAATAAGTTCAAAAAAACATCGAGCTTTGTAAAAGTTTAAACCTAAAAATTATTACCCTCCAAACAGCGAATTAAAAATTCGCTGTTTATCTTTTCAAAAAAATAATTAAGGAGGAAAGAAAAACTATGGTATAGCTATGCATTTTATTCCAAGCAGGATAAGCATTTGGCTCAAAATCAGATTTTAAAGAGATAAATCTCTTTAAAATACTGATGTTCAGGGTGATTCATTCTGAACAACCCCCTGAACCAATTTTGAGCCACATTCCCAATACATCGCAAGTGGGACACCCACTTCTTTTTTATGCCCTAATAAAGCAAAATAAATAAAAGCGAGGTTAACTATTATGAGCATCATAAAACATGAAATATTTAATGAGTATCCGGATGTGCTTGATATGCAACAGTTTGCTGCCATGTTAAAGATAGGAAAAAACTATGCGTACAAACTTGTAAACAAAGGACTGATTTACTCAAAGAAAATAGGAAAGAAATATTTGATAGCCAAAACAGATGTTATTGAATATTTTTTTATGGGGGTTAAAAAATGAACGGATATTTGGCAGTAAAAAACGGCAAATATTATGCCGTCATTAAATACAAGGATTTAGAAGATAACACAAAACAAAAATGGATAGCTACCGGGCTTGATGAAAAAGGGAACAAAAGAAAAGCAGAAGACATGCTGCGCAAAGAACTTAACAATTTTGAAATCAAAAGTAAGAGAGAATCATCACCACTTGAAGACTTGATGTTTCATGAGTATCTGGATTTATGGTTAGATAACCTTCGCGGGAACTTACAGGCAACTACATACAACTCATACAAATTGCAAGTGGCACAGATTACGAAATATTTTAAACCCATTCAAATTAAGGTTGCAGACCTGCGACCATTTCACCTGCAAAAGTTCTACAAAGATATGCAGGATTTAGGCAAGTCCATACAGGTCTGTGAACATTTCCATGTCAATATACGAAAGTGCCTGCAATCTCTTGTAATCGGAGAAATTATTCCCTCTAATCCGGCAGATAAAATTGAACGCCCAAGAAGCCCGAAGTATAATTCAAAGTTTTACAACTACGAACAGTTAAAGGTATTATTTGAAGCCACCGAAAGAAATAGATATGACTATATCTACAAACTAACCGTAGCTTACGGACTCAGGCGAAGTGAAGTTTTAGGACTGCGTTGGAACGCCATCAATTTTCACACCAACGAAATTTTGATTGAGCATACTATTGTAGAAACTAAAATTGACGGCAAAAGAATTGAGCTCGCTAAGGACTCAACAAAAAACAATTCAAGTTATCGTTCCTATCCTCTATTGCCATTTATCAAAGAACTTCTGCTTAATGAAAAACAAAGACAAAATGAAAACAAAGAAAGATACAAGAATGCATACTCCAAAAAGTTTCAAGAATACATCTGTATAAATGACATGGGTGAGCGGCTAAAAGCCCAATACCTTTCCGATAATTTCCATAGGATTATTAAACACACAAGCTTACCTAGAATCCGCTTTCACGAACTGCGTCATAGTTGTGCAAGCCTACTGTTAGCATATAAAATCCCCATGAAGCAAATTCAGGAATGGCTTGGTCATAGTACCTACGAAACCACAGCAAATATTTATTCGCATCTGGATACCACCTCCAAAACCGAAACAGCAAAACAAGTTATGAAAATTTTCGAAGACAAAATTACCACTGATGAAGATAACGAAATAGCCCGTCTCGAAGCCGAACTTGTAGCATTAAAAGCAAAAAAGAACAAAAGCTTTGAAATGTAGAAAAATCTTTTCTACCAAAAATTTTGCATTTCTACCAATTTTTCTACCTCGGTTTTTTCTGTATAGTAACAATTCTAAATCAACATCTTGTGCCACTCAATAAAAAACCACAACATGTTGTGGTTCATGGCGGAGAGGGCGGGATTTGAACCCGCGCTACGGTTTCCCGTACTAATGCCTTAGCAGGGCATCCTCTTGAGCCTCTTGAGTACCTCTCCACATATTAAAGTTGCTTGGTTTCTGCGTTGACTTGTCATAATTGTCTATCTTGGAAATATTCGGATTTATTGACTATAGTGGCGAGTTGCCATTATCATTGGTTTTCCAGCGCGGTTTTAAAAAAGTTTGATAAGTCTCTTAGAATCAATAATAACAGTTTAACAAATTATGTCTGCTGTGTCAATGCTTTTGTCCAAATTGGTTGCATCAAAAAGAGCGGAAAAATTTGCAAAAGCTGTCAAAATGTTCTATAATTAAGTTAAATAAATCGTGGAATATATAATAAAGAGGGGTATTAGCTTTATTGTAAGTCAACTATAGAGGGTGATTTTTTCTTTCTGACAAAAAGAAAATTATTTTCACTGATCGGGGTTGTTCAAGGGAATTCCCCTGTATAATTTATTTTTAGGTTTTACATACTAACTTTAAGGAGTTTAGTATGAAAACGAGGATTATAGCAAGCATTTTGGTTGTGGCAGTGCTGGTGTTCGGCGCTATATTTTTGTTTGCCACGGACAAAAGCAGTTCTCAGGTGTTTAATGAAGGCACGACCGTAGGCGGAGTGGACATTGGCGGGCTTTCTAGAACGCAAGCTTATAACAAGCTTGATGAGTATGCTAAGGAGCTTGCAGGTGAGGCCACTTTAGACATAATATATAAAGACAAGGTGTGGCAGTTTAATGGTGCCAACTTCAGCACTAAGCACAATGCAAAGCAGTTGATTGACGATGTATATAGCAGGGAATTTGACGACAGCTTTTTTAGACGCCTTCAGGCAATCAGACAGCTTCGCGGTTTGGGGGCTGAGGATAAGTTTGTTTTAAATTATATATTTGACAACATTGAAGAAAAGATGGAGGCAATTCTTTCGGAAATTGAACAGGAAGAAGTGGAGAGCACTATTACATTTGACCCGAAACTGAAAGAGCCTTTTAAGATAACCAAAAGCCAGCCTGCTATAAAGGTGGACAAAGCCCAGCTTATTGATGATATTATAACAGGCTTGCAGCTCAGCCCGCATGTGGTGGTTTATGTAGTGGCCACTGAAATACAGCCTGAGCACAACGAAGAGTATTTTGAAAATGCAACGCGTAAGATATCAAGCTTCACTACCGACTACAGATCATCTATAACAGAGCGTAAAAATAACATTAAACTTGCCAGCAGTGCTTTGAGCGGACTGATGCTGGAACCTGATAAGACATATTCATTCAACCAGATTGTGGGCGTAAGAACAGGGGAAGCCGGTTATGCCGAGGCAAATATTATCACCGGCGGAAAATTTGAAAAGGGCGTGGGCGGCGGCGTGTGTCAGGTTTCTACTACACTGTATAATGCTCTGGTTCTTGCCGGCATAGATATTGTGGAGGTACACAAACATTCACTGCCTATAAGTTATGCGCCTCTTGCGCTTGATGCTATGGTGAGTTACAGTACTGCCGATCTCAAATTTAAAAACATCAGCAAATATCCCGCTTTTATAAAAGCCGAGAATGTTGACAACAAACTGACTTTTACTATTTTCGGAAACACTCTTGAAGAAGGACAGACAATTAAAACAAGCTCAAAAGTGATTAAAGAAATTCCGCACAACGGAGACAGTGTTGTGCTTGACCTTGAAGGGAAGTATGCTGATAGGATAATGTTTAAGGGTGAATATATAAGAGAAAGTTACCCAAAAGTGGGATATGAAGTTCAGAGCTATATTGCTTATTATGAAGAGGGGAAGCTTATAAAAGAAATTCCGCTGAGGCGTGAGAGCTATATGCCGCAATACGGCATAGTTTATGAAGGTGCTGATGAGCTTCCTCAAGGTATGACGTTGCCTAAAAGTGAAGTGAGCATAATCGGGCCAAAGAAGAGCTGAGGCTTGTTAAGTGAGAGCTTTTAACATATATTCAATATATTGTATAATTCTGGAGGAATTAGGGTTATGTTTTGTGCATTTGTGGAAAACAGAAAAAGTTATCCACCAATCCACAATGGTATAATTATTCATTATGATTTATAAATATTAAAATTGTTTATGTTTAATCATTTTCATGCATATATGGGTGGTTTTATACAAAAGTTATCCACTTATCCACAAAAAATCAAAAGTTGTCCACAATGGGTATGACAAAATGTTTGAGTTTCACAGATTTTGTGCACAAAAAATGAGGCCAACTGTGGATAAATAAGTTTTATCTTATAAAACCATTTTACATTTCAATATAAAGTTTTTATACGTTATTATCATTTATAAAAACTCAAAACTGTGCACCATTATGTGATAAGGAGGGGTAGGATTTTTAAAAGACTAGGTTTGACAAATTGTGTGCAATCGTTTGCAATAAACTTTATTTTGTAGTAAAATATATGAAAACAAAAGGAGAAAAGTATGAAGGTTGCAAATAAATTTAAACTTTTGCCGATTGGAAGCGCGCTGCTGCTGTTTGTTCTTGGTATAATAATGTCGGCAATTGCAGGGTTTGCCAATGAAATTACGCTGCTACTCGTTATGGGTCTTGGTGTGTTGGCTATTGGTGTGGCCCGTCTGCTTTATGGCTGGTTTGCGAGACATGAAAAGGATAGTATTCCAAACTTTGTATTGGGAGCGATGGATGCCGTTTGGGGCATAATTGCTCTGGCGCTGATAACTACTACCGGACTGTTTCCTCTGATATTTGGAATTTGGCTGCTTACTGCCGGAGTTGTAGAGCTTGCAATGTCTATTAAGTATGTAATAGAGCGCTCACCGTTTGCCGGAATTATGATTGACGGAGGCATAAACCTTATATTTGGTGTAATGCTGTTTGTTCAGAACTTTAACAACCAGACAGAGCTTTATCTGCTGACTGCGGCTTACTTGTTTGTAAACACATTTACAAGTTTGCTTGTGACGGTTCTTGCTTCAAGCGATGAACAGCACCAGATTGTGGATGCCGGTAAAGAAAAGGATGCTAAGTCCGCTGAGCAGGTTAAGGCAGCAGAAGCAGGCAAAGGCACCACACAGGTTATTATCATTAAGGATGACGCAAAGAAGAGAGCTGCTCCCAAGACTAAGGACGCAATGGATGAAGTTGCTGATATAGTTAAGGAAAAGGAAAAAAAGGAAGCTGCCAAAAAGAAAACAGCAGCTAAAAAAGCAAAGGCTAAAAAAGCTACATCTAAAGAAACTAAAGTTACGATGGCAGTTGGCGAGTTTGAAGTAGAGGTTAAAAAAGCACCTAAAAAGAAAACTTCTTCAACTACGGCTAAAAAGCCTGCGGCCAAAAAACCGGCTGCAAAAAAGGTCGCAACTCCAAAAACTATATTTGTAGTTGAGCCCAAGGATGAAAATAAAGAATAAAAATTAAAAACCACGACATAATCGTGGTTTTTTATATTAAATAAAAGCGGGTTCCGAAGGCTCTTGTTTTGTCTTTGCATTGTTTATTATTTTATTCATACTAATTTTTTCATAAAAATCAAAACCGTAACTTTTTAATAGGTCTATACCTTCACCAACTTCTTTTTTGGTGAATGGTTTGTCGCAATCAAGCAAGGCATTTGCCATTTTTTCTGCAATCATAAGGGCACTCTCTCTTGATTGCTCAAATTCATATGTCCCACGCTTTGCGCTCGGTCTATAACAAATAAGTCCAAAAACTTGTTTAATAAAAGTATAATTATTAAATTTATTTTCTTCAGGGTTCTTTTTATTCGTTAAATCTATAATGGTAAATCCGTCATTTGGGTCATAGAAGAAATTTGATTTTCTCTTAAAATCAATTTCTATTCCACTGTTAAGAATTGTCAACATATCGTTTATAAATTTTTTGTATTGTGGTAAGGTCGCGCCGGCCAATATTTCAAGTGAATTATTGCTTGCTGTTGTTAACCAAATTTCATCATGTACTGATGTTCGTCCGCAAGCGTTATCGAGCTGTATACCATTTGCTTTTTGTTGAATAATAAATGCTTTTCTTCCATAAACATCCAGCAGTTTATGTTTATTTAATTTGTTAGCATGTGGAATAAATGCCCCAAGTGTAGGACAAACATTTATACCATGTGCTTTTAAATCTAAAAGTTTATCATTCACATATTCAAATTCTTCATTAAACAAGTTGCTTACTAAAAGCACCTTATCATTATCAAAGTTGTTGTAGTAGCAAATCTTATCAATGCCCACTTTTGTCATGGGTCCACTAGGGTCAAGTTCTGATATAATTTTGTCAATTTCCTGTTGGCTGAGAACAGGAGAGTAATATCTTTTTTCCATATAGAGTATTATACTATCAAATGAACAGAAAATCAATACTTTATTGTTTTTTGACTGTCTTATTCAACTTCGGATATCTTTATCATATTGGTCGGACCCATGTGTACAGTGGGGGAGCCCGTAGTGATGATTATTACATCTCCCCGCTTGGCAAGTTTGAGGTCTTTTACCAGCTGATTGGCTGTTTCAAACATATTGTCAAATTTGATTTCAGCAGGCGTCAGAACCGGAAGTACTCCCCAGCTGAGAGACAGAGTGTTGTATACTTGGGGATTGTAGGTGACAGCAAGGATTGTGGCTGCGGGTCTAAATCGACTGAGGCGTTTAACCGTGCGGCCTGTTTGAGTGAAGCATACAATGACTTTTGCTTTCAGTGCCATTGCAGCAGCACAGGCCGAGTATGACACGGCATCAAGTGCGTTGTGATATTTAAAGTGGCCGACAAATGCTTCATCATAGTCTATGTTTTGTTCGGTAACATCTGCAATACTGCTCATGGTTTTGGCAGCTCCCACAGGATTTACTCCCACAGCGGTTTCACCTGACAGCATTGTAGCGCAGGTGCCGTCAAACACGGCTGCTGCCACGTCGGCAGCTTCGGCTCTGGTGGGCCTTGTTTTTTCGGTCATAGACTCCAGCATTTCGGTGGCTACAATAACAGGCTTGCCTTTAATGGTGCAGGAGTTAATGATATGTTTTTGAACTGACGGTATTTGTGCGATAGGTATTTCAGTTCCCATGTCGCCGCGTGCTATCATTATGCCGTGACTTTCATCAATAATTTCTTCAAGATTGTTTATGCCTTCTTCGCTTTCTATTTTGGATATGATTTCCATATCTCCGCCAAGGCTCGCAATATATTTTTTGACAACCCTTACGTCCTCAGCTCCGCCCACAAACGAGCATGCCACAAATTCCAAATTGTTTTGGGCAGCAAACTTTATGTGTTCTTTGTCGGTTTCACTAAGATAGGGCATATCAATCTTGGCTCTGGGGACAGCAAAGTTTTTATAGGAGGAAAGTTCTCCGCCTTCAACGACCTTACATATAATATCTGTTTTTGTGACTTCAATAATTTTAAACTCCAGAAGCCCGCTGTTTGCAAAAACCGACCCGCCGACCTTGGCGCCCTTAATTATGGGAGGAAAATTTATTGAAACCTCGTTTTGGTCACCATCAATCTGGCGTGAGGTGAAAGTAAATAAATCACCTCTTTTGAGGATAATCTTGTCGCAGCTGAAATGTCCTATTCTAATTTCAGGCCCTCGTGTGTCAAGCATAATGGCACACGGCACTCCAAGCTCGAGGCGTGCTTGCTTTACCATATCAATGGATTTTTGATGAGTGCTGAGATTTCCGTGACTCATGTTCAGTCTTGCCACATTCATACCGTTTTTAATAAGACCTAAAATTGTTTGATAGTCACTTGTGGCAGGTCCTAAAGTGCAGATTGTTTTTGTTTTTTTCATACTATTTTTTACTTCCTTTCAATATCAATATTCTAATATTTTTTTCAAAAAAAATCTACCTAATTTAAGTGTATTATAAGAAATTTATAAGCAGCTGTCATAATTCTTTATTTTTTGGCGTCCGAACGGTCGGATTTGACGTTTGGAGGAGCTCTTTTTATTCAATTTCCTTTACAAGCGCATAGATTATAGGCTATAATGTAGAATAATAAATATAATTATGAGCAAAAAGAGGGGTTTAAATGAAAAGAGAATTTGTATACAAAGAAGTGCTTGCGATGCTGAACGACGGAGCTGATTATCAGGCTGTTACGCTTAGCGAAGTGGCCCGAAGATGCGGAGTGGGAAAGAGCACACTTTATGATTATTTTAACAGCAAAGACGAAATGATTTACAACAGCTTTTTATATTATGTCAACCGTATGATAAAGTTTTTTTCGCAAGGCTTTAAGGTAACTACCTTTGACCAGAGTTTGAGGGTATATTTAAAGTCGCTTTGCGTTTGTATGAGCGCAAATTTCTGGATGGTTTTCCCTTGGACATTTGAAAGCTATTTAAAGTATCTTGGTGAGGCCGATGCAAATACTCTGAGCAAGCTTTTGCAAAAAAGCCAGAAGATGATGATATCGCTGCTTGAAAACATTTGTGAAGTGGGGCAGGAAGAAGAAAAGGTTGCCGAATTTGATGAGTATAAAATAAGATTTATTTTCTTTGGCATTGCGGGTGAAATCAGCAGTGTTTTGCAGGAAGAAGACTTTGACTTGAACAGTGACGAGGGCAAGGACTTTTTGGAGGACCTTGTGTTTACCGTTACTGAGCAGCTGGCATATTAATAAAAACTAAAGTAAAGAACTTCTAAAGAGGAGGTATAATTTGAAAACACAAGAGTTTGATGACGAGGAAATTTCTGCTGACAAAATCGAACAGGAAATAATGCAAAAAGAATATAAACCTAAATATAAGTCTAAGTTCAAGCTGCTCTATCTTCTGTTTTTGCTTTTGATTATACCTGCTGTTGTGCTGCCGATTGTTCTCACCGGAGGTGAACCTGACCCGGACCCCGACCCCGATCCAAACCCTGTAATAAGTGTGAGTGTAAGCGGCCTTAAGACTATGTATTTATTAAATGAGATGGTAGAGGAAGTTACTGTCACCGTTACAGTTGATGGTGAAGAGATTTTAGAGCCGATTGTTGGGGTAAACGGAGTGGACACTGCAACAACCGGACAGAAAATTTTTGTAGTAACGTATGAGCAGAAGGGTTATGAGTTTGACTATAGTGTAGTGGAGATTGATGAATATGACAAAACTGTGCTTTCACTGTCAACTAATATTCCTTCTCTGACGTTCTATCAAAACAAAAATGCCGTTGTGCCCGAATGGGCTGTGCTGACAGTTGTGTTGGAGGGGGGCACCGAGCTTGAGGTTAAGTTTACGAGTGACATTATTACTGTGCCTATGAGCACATTGACAGCTGGAAATTTTAATTTCAGATTGGAATATGGCGGTAGTAGTTTAAATATACCTTATCAAATACTTGCGGTTTTGGCTGTTGAGATAAATTTGACCCAAGACCAAAGCGGGAAGTATCCATTTAATATATACGCACTTGACGGTTCGCTGGACCTTAGCCGCGGCTCTTTGAGAGTTTTATATAACACAGGGCCTGAGGATATTGAAATAGTCCCGCTGAGTGACGCACGTATTAGCATAACCGGTTTTGACACAAGCGTTTTGGGTGACGATTTCAGCTGCTTTGTTCACTTCGGCGGACTTAGCATAGAACTGTTTTATAGAGTAATGGAAATTCAGATAACTTCAATAAGTGTTGATACTGCGTTTAAAACACAATACTTCTTAGGTGAAGTTTTAGACGTAATCGGCGGAAGATTTAGAGTGAATTATCAGGGCGGAACACATAAGATAATAGATATTACATCCGCTATGATAACAGGCTTTAACAGCGCCGCAACAGGAGACCGGCAACTGACAATAGAATATGGCAACAGTCTTGGTAGTATTGAGATATATGTTAACTATACTGTTGTGCTGAATGAATTTTTAAAGAGCATTTCGTATGGAGCAGTTCTTGTTGGTGATGATATGTTTATAGATGCCGAGTATGACGCTATTGACCTTACTGATTATTTTGAAGGGTATAATAATTATCTTTATGCGTTCACGGCGGATGCGGGCAACTTTGATGAAACGCCTGAAATATTTACAGGAAGTTTTTGGCAGCTTGACCAGATTGCAACGACTTATATATTTACGCTTGAAGTATTTGACGGGAGCAGCTTGCTTAAGACTTATACCATAACTGTTGAAAAGATTTAGTGATATGTCTACTATTTCAAAGGAGTAAATATGGGAAACAAAATTATTGCAATTGTGGGAATGTGCGGCAGTGGCAAAAGCGAGGTTGCCAAAGTGTTTAACAAACATGGGTTTTTAAATGTCTATTTTGGTGAGGCTACCTTTGACGAGATGAAAAGACAAAAACTTGAGCTAACGCCGGAAAACGAAAAGAAAATCCGCGAAAGCCTTCGGGCTGGCGGCGATAAGGCAATTTATGCAAAGTTGAGCCTTGATAAAATTGAAAAGGCATATAAGAGCGGTGATGTTACTCTTGAGAGTATGTATTCATGGGCCGAATATGAGTTTATAAAACAAAAATTCGGCGCTGATTTTGAAGCAGTGGCGGTGGTGACAGACAAGAGAATTAGATATAACAGGCTCACCGCACGTCCGGTCCGCCCTCTTACCTTGGAGCAGGCTGCAGCGCGGGATCAGAGTGAAATAGAAAACCTTGACAAGGCTGAGCCCATAGCTGTTGCTGATTATTTTGTTTTGAACAACGGAACGCAGGAGCAGTTGATAGAGCGTGTTGAAGAAATAATTGCAAAGATTAAATCAAAGAAATAAAGAGCTTAAGTCCGACAAAACTTCGAACAGTCAGACGGGCTTTTGTTTTTTGGATGAAACTCTACTAGAATGAGGAGATTTTGACTATTTTTGATTGACGAATATGTGGTTTTATGTGACCGACTTCGTAGTCGGCAGGGTATTTTTGCCGCAAACGCTCATAATAGTTTTATGGCAGTGTAATAAGTCTCAAAATAATGGCGGATTGTTTTGCTCAAAACCTTGTGAGTTTACTTGCCATAAACGGTGGGGTTTGGTATACTAAGTCAAACTAAACAAAGCAGGTTTCAAAAGTGAATATTCTTGCCAAAAACTTAGAGTTTCTAAGAGAAGTTGCCGGGCTAAGTATTGGGGCTTTGGTGGACGCTGCGGGAGTGTCTCTTGATGACTATCTGGAATGGGCGCGAGGCGATACGCTTCCTCAGGCAGAGCAGCTGAAGAAACTTACAGATTTTTATGAATTGGATATTAAAGAAGTGTTTTCTAAGACTTTTATAGAAGACTATGTTTTTGTGCACCCCGAGGCCACTTTTTTTGACCCTGACAGTAGTGAATATCAAGGAAGGCCCGATGAAGGATATTCTGATGAGGAAGTTTTTAGTGACGAAGAACTTGAAGAAGAATATGAGCCTGAAGAGGGATATGACGAAGAAGAACCAGAAACTGAAGAAGAGGAATATGAAGAGCCTTATGAAGAAGAGCTTGATGAAGAACCTGAGGAGGAGTATGTTCCAAGAGACATAATTAGGCGCAGCAGAAAGCCTGCCAGCAGATATTTGGATGCAGATGAAGAAGAAGAGCAAAAGCCTCCGCGTGTGCGGGTTCATGCCAAAGATGATGGTGAATATGTGGCAATCGAGAGAGAAATGTATGTGCCTATCGGACGCAGGAGCTCTAAGAAGACAAAAACTGAACCTAAACCCCAAAAGCGCGTGAGCAAAAAGCCCAAGAGCCGAGCCAGAGTGTCAAAAGTCCGCGATTCACAATCGCCGCTTTGGGAGCAGGTGGTAACAAATGAAAAAATCAGACGGGCAGTTTTGGAGGATGAGGAAAATACTGTTGTGCCTCAAAAGGCTGTCCGCAGCTTGGAAAATCGCACTTCTGCCAAGCGGGAATATGCGCCCGTCAAAGAGGATTATCAGGATGATGTGATATCCAGCGAGGACATAAGCCGCATAGGTATCAATGAATATGACATGACGGCATATGATATGCCTGATATGAACATAGACCCTGATCTATTTAAGCCTGAGCGCAAGCAGATAGATTATAATTCGGACACAGCACCGTCTAAGAGCGCACTTCCGTATGAAGATAAAAACCAAACGGGCTCTTTTGATGTTGACACCGGAGGCAGAACAGACCTTACTGCTGGGGGCGGTACTAGTCTTAGTGAATATTTTGACACAATGACGCCAAGTAGCGGCACTATAAGGGGTGACGCTATGCTTGCCGAAAACAAGGAAAGCGACTTTGACAAAATTTCGGCGCCGATACAGGAGCAGCTTAATTTTGTAGGTCCGCAGGTTCAAACGACTGAGCAGTTTATGTCTCAGCCTGTTCAGACCGAAATGCAGTCTATAGGTCAAGCAGAGGGTCAGCCTGCAAACGCCGAAGGTTGGACGGTTATATATCAGGATAACCGTGTGGTGCAAAGTGAAGAAGAGCTTAATACTCCCATTGTGGGGCAGCACAGCTTGTTTAATGAGGAACCTGTTGCGTTTGTTGATAAATCAACAGAAGAAGCAGGTGTATATCAGCCGGAAGTAACTCAGCCCGAGGCAGAGCCGCTTCAGACTGAAGTGCTCACGCAACCCAATAAGGAAGTTGCAAGCTATGACCTCAACAGTTTTGAGGGCCAGAGCCATGATGCTCAGGCAGCCGCAGCTGCAACTGCTGTAGCAGCAGGGTCGAATGGCAAGCCGCAGTATATAAAGAATATATATACAACAAATGACAATCCTATTGCTATTGCAACATGTCTTTCGGTTGTGCTGCTTCTGTCACTCTTTTTGCCGCTGGTTAGATCAGGTGGGCAGACCTTTATGGGATTTGCCTTGTTTGAGATTGATATAATAAGAGCAATTCTGGTAGTTGTGCTGGCTGTTATGGTTGTAGCATTTTTGATAGATATTTCGGTGATGCAATATAAGGTGCTTGCGGCACAAAACATTGTAGATAAACGTTTTGCTATGAATATAAGACGAAACAGCATTATATATGCAGTATTTTCATTAGCTCTGGTTGTGGCTTTGTTGGTCCTAAGCCTTGGTGACTTTGAGCTTGGTATGATTGTGCTTGGTGTTGTAGAATTCTTCTTTGCACTCTCATGTATTTTAATTGCGGTATTGACGAGGCGCGCCAAAGTAGGTTCAAAAAAGAGAGCAATCATAAGGCATAACAGCTATCAGATGGAAAACAACTACTCCAAAAATGCCTTGCTTATCACCTCGATTATAACCATAGTACTTTGGGTAGTTCTTGCACTGTTTGTTGCTATCGGAATTATTCAGACTATTAGCGGTCATAATGTTTTGCAGCAGATAGGTGTTGCAAGTGCTCAGCTTTGGTGGTTGGCCGAACTGTTTGCAGGTTTCGTGGCTATGCTTTTGGGGCATTATGTTTTGATAGTGTTGATGGGCATTGTAATACTCGGCATTTTGGGCCTGCAGATTTCTAATATCTTATTATATAAGAAGCTGGCCCGCGGGAGTTTTGATGAAAAGCCGCATACTGCCAAGGAACTTAGGCCGATAAGACGGCACGGCATAACAAATCTGGGCATAGGAGCCGGTTTATATATAGCGGCGTTTGCAACATTGCTGGGTCTTATATTCGGTGACTATCAAAACACATGGTTTGCCCATGAGTATGGTGTGCTTATAATATTGACTGTTGTCGGTGCACTTGCTGCCTATAAGCTTACTATATATATAAGACTGTATAAATGTTTTGAGCCAACGGACGGCGGTGAAGAGGATCCGCGGCTGTGGCTGTCGTTTGACAAGGAGGGTAACCTGCACGGAACTCACGGAGCGTCAGGCCCCGAAGCGTTGAATAAAATTTTGGAAGAAAACAAAACCAAACAAAGCTTTACGCAGGCGCGTGAGGATTTAGCCCGCAGCCGTGAGGCTGCAGTTGGCGATGCAGCAGTTCAAGAAACGTCGCAAACAGATATTGATGATAATTTTAACGCGTATGTAGGGCCGGCTGAACTGCCCCGGCAGACTGAGGAGTGGCAGCCGCAACAAACATGGGAGCCGCAAACACAGAATTTTGTGCAGCCTCAACAACCAATGGAAAATGCGGAAACTGAATATTGGCCGCAGGAAGAAGCTCAGGCTCAAGTGACGGCACAGTCTGGAACTCAGGATAATGAAGAGACAGTTGTTTTGGGCGGCGGAAGTGTTGCCACTGAAACTCAGGATATTGGTGCGGCAGAAGATAGTCTGGAAGCACCGAAGGAAAACAAAGCAGAAGATTTAAACAATGCCGCAGTTTTGGAAACAGCATCAACACAATCGGAAACAACTTTGACACAGGTTGAAGACAGTAAAAAAGCGGAGGAATTGCCCGCTGAAACAGAAAGCAATAAAAAAGCTGAAGCAAAAAAGAAAAAGCCCGCTAAACCCAAAGAGCCCAAAGAAGATAAGAAAGCCGAAACCAAGAGTGAGGCTGAACCCAAAAAGGTCAAAGAAAAGGCGGCAAAAGTTTCAAAATCAAAAGAGGCTGAGCAGAGCGCGGCTGAGGTCATAAAAGAAGTTATAGAAGAAGAGACAGCTGAAAAAGACACCATAGATGATATTCTTGACAGGATAGAAAAGGAGATTAACAGCAAAGGTAAACCAAACAAGGGAGGCGGCAAATGAAAAAGCAGAAAGAAGAGCGGCCACTTAAGCCCATAGTGTTGGATGCATACAAAAACACAATTCTTACTATGGTTGCGGTTGTATTGATTTTAGCCATACTTATCCCGTTTGTGGTATTTTCGCTAAACCGTCTTAATAAAGACATAGCTCTTGAAGGAGAAGCTGCAAGAGAGGCCTATCAGAGTATACTTGAAGATTATAGCACTCAAAAATATCAAAGCGCCAAAATAGAGTATAGTAATCTTGGCGCCACATGGCATCGCGAACAGTTTAATTTTGCCGGAGGGCAGCTAACAAGCAGGATTGTGTTTGAAAATGCTACCTTTGAGGATACAGAGGGTTTTGCTGAGCAATATAAAACTGTTTATCGTAAAATCACCGAAAGTGACCAGCAAACGATCATAGACAGCGGCATTGATTTGTCGCAGGGATTTGCCCATTATCTGCTGACTACTACTGACTGCATAAAAGAGGAGTATCTTTTGTCGGGCGCAAGTATTTATCAGCTGCAGTCAAGCGATGTTGACACTACAAATGCTTTAGGCATAAGCTTTTCAACTCTGGGCGGTATTCTTGCCCTAAAGACCGGCAGCTCTGAAATTGTATCTCTTGCCGGCGAAATTGATTATAACTTGTTTGGTTTGGGTTATAGATATGTGACGGCAAACTTCACCGACCAAGGTGACAATGTAATTACGTTTGAAGGAAATGCAATTACTCTTACGCTCAGCGGCGGGGATGTTTATAATTTCAGTTTTAGATCAAGATAAAATAAAATATAAGAATCACCGGATCACAATCCGGTGGTTTTTAAGGATAATTATTCAAAAACTGCGTAAAATACTCTTAAAGATGCAAAAAATCTTTTAAAATTGCATTTTTTGTTTGACATGGTGTATAAAAATGTTATATGCTATACACATGATTTATGCATAAAAAATGCATAACAAAAAAAGGAGAACAAATATGAAAAGACTTAGTATCTTCAGTGTAATGGCAGTCTTGTTGGTAGCAGCCTTCGCATTTAGTGCTTGCAGTAGTGTATCAATTCCAGGTTGGGCGAAAAATCCGCCCGAAACAGCAACAGAGATGGTGGAGGTTTTAATTGACAACGGATATGAAAATGCAACATTGTCTGACAACACAATCACCGGCACAAAAACTGTAGACGAAAAAGACTACATGGTAACCGTTATGTGCTTTGACACCAAAGAAGAAGCTGGAATGACATTCTTTATGGTAAGAGGAATGCTTCAGGGAATGGTTGATTATGCAAAATGGGCGGATTTGGACGAGGAAGATGCCGACTATGAACAGATGCAAACGATTAAGAAATTAAATTTTTCGTTTGGTTCAGACAACATTACTGTTTCAGGTACTGTTGAGGAAAAAGATATGAGTACTTTTGTTCAATTATCCGGCAATTTCATAATTATTGAAGGATATGGAGATATGAGTGCTATAGGCGGCATTGTATAATAAAAAGATTTGGTAAATAAGAAAAAAGGGCAGTAGCCCTTTTTTTGTTTGGCATATTTATGCACAATAATGTATAAAAAATAAAGAATATGCAAAATCTCTTTGACTTTTAAAATAAACTTTGGTAGTATGAAAGAGTAGGTCACACTTTAAGTATAAAATCATTTACTTCAAAAATTTTATACTTAAAGTGTGACCCTAAAGAGAGAGGAAAAGGGCGATGATTACGGCAGGACAGCTTAATAATTTTTGGAAGGTACGGGACACCGTTCAAGGTATTTGCTGTGAGCTTGAGAGTATTGCCGTGGATGAAAAGCTGGAAAAGAGCGCCGCTGAGGGAGTACTCAGTGACTATGAGTATGTAAAAAACCTTATTAATGAGATTGCAAAGACAGGCTATTTTGACAAGAAAGCAGATGAAACCAAAAGGGTTGAAAAGCTTGTGAATGATATTATCAGCGTTGAAAGCAAAAACGCCGAGCTTATAAAAAACATATGGAAAAAAGATATAACCGATATTAAAAAATTTAGAAACGGTGATTTTAAGCTTTGTATCAAACCGATTTTTGCAGGAACTATAGGTGAGGTTATATCTAAGCTTGCCGAAGCCTATAATTTAAGGCCAAACTTCATAACCTCTGTGCTTGTCAGCAACAGCAATATTACGCTGACTGACCCGCGCGATATTACTTGTGCCATCAGTGATGTTCCGCCGTATGGGTTTGTTTATGGTATAGACAAAAACTTTGTTGCGGCAACCGACAGTCTGGGGGTTGTCAGCATCAAAAAGTCTGAAGAAATTTCTGACGGCGATTTTATAACAGCAAACAAGGGCGAAGAATATCTGTTTGTAAATGGGCTTGCCACCAGACTTAAAACGCCCAAGCAGATTATCAGAAACAACAGCTCAAAGAGATTTACGCAAAATTATAACACCGTGGTTTTGGACGGAGAAACCACAAGACCCGTTGCGGTATTCTATTATGGGTTTGGTCTGCTTCAAACGAGCAGACTGAGAAAGGTTTTAGAGCCCGTTGCTCAGAGGCTGGGGCTTCCGGTTGTTGAAGTAGATATGCATCAGTTTTATAAATCAAACGGCAAATTTGTAAGCAACACGGCACTTTTGCGCAGTTTATTTAATAGGTTTGTCAGGCTTCTTATGGCAGATTTAAGTGATTTTGCCGGCACAGATATTTGGTCGGAAGTGCGAAAATTGGTGGGGTGTAACACAAACCTTCGGCTTAATTTTGTGTATAAATACTTTTTGACGCTCAAAAAACACCTGAGCGAGAATAATGAGCTTAGTGCTGATGAATTCAGAGAGTTTGCCGCAAAAGCAATAGTTAAGAGCGTTTTGAAGCACAACAAGCTTATGCAGGAGCGCGAAAAAGCCAACGGCGGGCCGCTTATATATCCGAATGAGGACACTCCGGTGGCAGTACCGATTGCATTCAGCACTGCTGACATCTGAAATATTTTAGTATGACAGTTTGCTGCCTGTAGTATAGTTCAGAGACATATATACCAGCCCCCTGTTAATAAGAAGAAAACGGGGCTTCAGTTGCTTGCATATATATAGAAAAAAAGACGGTGATGGCCGTCTTTTTATTGCCTTTTTAATTTGACTTGCAGGCACTATATTATATATAATTATATTGTATATAGTTATATGGCATTTTATCGTTTTATAATAACGGGTAGGCAACTTGCTCATACTACACAAAGGAGGAGTTATGGCAGTAAAATTAAGCGCCAAAAAAGTTCTTAAGGTTGTGGGAATTGTGGCTGCTTGCGTTGTAGGTGCGTTTGCCTTGATTTTTGGCGGAGTGTTGTTGTTTGGCAACAATAAACCGGTTGTAGCTCCGCACGATTTGAGTTTTACGACAAGCAGCGGCACAATCATAACAGGCGGGTTTGACTTGCTTGTTATTACAACTACGGCGGATGTGACTGAAACCAAAATTATGCTCAGGGTAGACAAGCCTGAGGTTTTGCAGGTGCCGCCTACGGCGGAAGTTGGCAGGCACTTTCAGGTTTTTGCAACCAAAGACCAAAACGGGAATAACCACGGCGGAGTGGCCCGAATTACGGCCTATACCGAGAATCAGCTTGTGCAATCTCAGGAATTGGTAATTTATGTGGACACTACTGCCAATGAGTTAGGGTTTGATGATTTTGACAACAATATCTTTTCTCTCAACTCATGGGTGAATTTTGACGGCTTTTTTAACAGTCGCATTGAAGTGCTTCCGTCAAACGCGCGAAACCCCGGTCATTTAGATGTAGGAGTTAGTCCCTTTGACCGAAACAAAACGATATACTATTTTTTGCTTGAAGACAACGCAGGAAGCATGCTTCTTAACACAGGTAGCAATGTGGCAGGGTTTAGCATCAACGGCCAACCTTGGATAAATGCCATAAACAGCACGCAGGTGACAAGCAATACAGTTTTGCAGGTGCGCGATGAACAGAGATATTTTTATGTTCAGGCCTGTATGTTTAAAAACTTTAAGGATAACGATTATTACAGCACTTATTCAAATGCTGATATTTTTGGTCTTTTAAGAGAGCGTTCAACTGACCTTTTTGTAATGACTTCCATCGAAGAATTTGCGGTTCAGGATGTGAGAGTTGACGACCTTGAAGCAACAGGCAGTGTTTTGCCGCTTTACCTTTATGAAGAAACGGATTTTCTGGCTTATATCTCCGACAACTCTTTGCCAAACTTTGGTCTCAGGCTCATTCCTGTTGACAACAACTATGACGCAAGTGTGCTAGATAAGTTTTTGGGCGGAGTGACAATCACCGAGCAGGATACCACATATCTTAACATAACCAAAGTTGCGGGCACCTCGGGGACAGGCACCAAGTGGCGTGTGGAACCGATTAATTTTGATGCGGCTATGCTGAGCCCCGTTGGACTTAACGTGACGCTTAAGGCAAGCTTTACTACCTTTGAAGGGACGCTTATTGAAAAGACTATAACTGTGAACATAAAACCCAGACTGCCGGGCATAGACATAGTGAATATAAACTATAAGGGCATGAATAACTTTGTGATTGACGGCAGCAAGGATATAACCCAAAACCCCGAGCAGCTGTCGTTGGGTGGCTCTCAGGCCGGTCAGAAGTATGTAACTATTCAGGATGACGGCAGCGGAATTATTACATTCTCAAATCTTATGTTCTATCTAAATCCGGCTGACATTGACTATATTCCGTCAGCTGCAGGGACATATAAAACTACGTTTGACTTTGTTAAGACCGACGGCATCGGCCCTCAGGTTATGCAGGGCGGTGTTGGCTTTGCTAATGTTTCGTGGCATTATATTAACACTGACAACACAACCGGCGGCGTAATCGGAACGAGTGCGCTGGTAGGGGCGAGCGGACGTATTAGGGCAGTGTGTGAGGGGCTGACCAACCCCAGCAATGTAAGTATTACATTTACATGGGCTGACAGTGCAAGCAACCTTACCGATTGGGTTAAGGCACAATATGGCAATGACATTACCATAACCACTTCGGGCGGACAGTCTTCAGTTGCCGACAGCGTTAACCATGTTTTGGGTAACCCCGAAATTATGCGCAACGTTAAGTTCTATGAGGGCGTCGGTGTTGCACCATCAATAGTATATAATACTTACCCCTACCTTAAGGTTAAGGATAAAGACTTTGTAAACACCAACAGATGGATTACGCTGTATGTTCCAAACGAACAGTTTAACAGCTCAACAGGACTGATTGATGCTACCGATGCTACTTTCAGTGCAAAGGGTTACGGTGAGTTTAGGGTTTATGCTGTGATTGTGGCAACAACCAGACAGGGTGCCAACATAAGAGACATAAACGGTGATTATATTCAATATAAGTCAGCCGAAACGAGTGTAGTGGTGACTAACAAGATTGATCAGCTTAATATTTATTTGACCGACGGAGCAGGTGTCAAGCTTGATCAGATTGACAGCGGCGCAGGAGATCCTACGGTATATCTGCCTCTTACGGTAGCTGAGAGTGAAACATATTATCTGGTGCTGTCGGTTGAAAATACAAGTACTCCGATTGGTCTTTTGACACAAATGGTTGGAACGGGTTTTATGAGCCTGAACGTAAGCTATAGTTCGGCTTATGGAATTTTGCAAAACGGCGGCAAGTTAAGCCTTGACATTAACAGCTGGACAGAGGTTTATGACAACGGAAATCCTGCCACGGGTACTCTGATAGGATATAGCTATAAAATTGATATAGGAGATATTGACACCATTGAATATAACAACGGTAACACTACAACTTCTGTTCCGGCGATATTTAAAATTGCAGTAGGTGCTCAGTATGGAAGTGAATATACAGCTATTAAAGATTATTTTATGACCGTTGAGGATAGAGTTATAAAAGCAGCGGTGCTGGACTTTTATAACGGCAGTGTGTCTGAGGGCAGCAGTTCAAAGAGCATTTGGGCTGCCAATATGAACTCAGGCGGCAGCATTGTGTGGAATTTAGCGGTTGAAGGCTTACCCACAACATTCAATGGAACTGTTGTGGACCTAACGGCTCTTGAACACAGGTTTTATAGCGAGCTTGGCGGAAGCGTTGTGGATGGTATGACCCCGATATTTGAACTGAATGTTGATACCTCGATAGCTAATGTGATTTTTGACGGCAGCAGATATATTCTGGTGATAGGCAATGTTCCTTATAACGTAAACGGATATGAAATTGTTGTTACTGTGAGGCCCGCCAGCGGAAACGGACGATTTGTGTATACCGGAACAACTACTTATTCATGGCAGGTTTACACTGAGGCTGTGGCTTCATATACTTTCACGGTTTACGGCTTTGAGATAACCGCTTCTGAAACAGATACAGCAACAGAATATGTCGGGTCAGAAAGCGCTGTGGTGAACCTGTTTAACCGAATAAACTTTAATATTACAGCCGCCAATGGCACACCTGTTATGATGAACAATGTTGTTCAGGGCGGGTATAGCAACGTAACACTCAGCAGACTTATCAACTTAAGCATATCAGGTGGCGGAGTGTTTGCGCTGGATGGAAATCTTATGATAGAAGTTCTGCAGGATATCCCATCTAACACAACTGTGGTTGTGGGATTAAAAATAGGGCTCAGCAGCTTCAGTATTGCTTATCACAATATACTCTTTACAACACCTTTCAGCCTTGACATAGATGGGGCTTATCAGCATGAAGCGGACGGAGTATTTACCGGCAAGGCCGTGATTGACGCGCCCGACCTTGGCGGAATTGACCTTAATACAGTATTTGAAATGTTTAACGGACTTACCGGTGTTAGTCCTAGCGAGATTACCTATCAGCTTGACGCAGGAAGTCTTACTGCTGCAGGGCTTATTGATATACAGCAGCTTATAGATGTGCAGGAGCTTATAGATGTCGGAATTATTAATGCGCTAAGTCTTGTTAATAAGGGCGTTATCAGTTCTACAACTGTTACGGCGCAAACTCTTATTAATAAGGGGCTTACCACTCAGCAGCGCCTTATTGACGAAGGCTTCCTTATTGCCGGCAGCATAAATCTGCAAACTCTCATAAATGTGCAGACCCTTTTTGATATCGGAGTTATTGGTGCACAGAATCTTGTTGATGCAGGCGTTGTTGCTGCCTTATCTGTCAGTGCACAAAATCTCATTAGTGCAGGGTTTAATAACCTGCAAGGCCTTGTTGATGCAGGTTTTGTGGGGCTTGTTAAAATCGTATATAACAGCGGTGACCCTATGCTTTTGATAAACAACTTTACGGGAACTAACGAGATAAAGATTTATGTCAGGACTGTTATTGCAGAAGTTAACCTTGGCGGCGGGGCCGTGCTGAGCGCAAAAGAAGTCAGCTTGCCATGCGTCATAGTTTTAAATAACCTGTGGAGTGAACAAGATATAACTCTTTTGAGTAACTCTGACATAGCAATTACGGGCGACGGAGTTTATAATACGCTTGATATTGACCTTCACGGACAGAGCGCAAGGCTTAGTTATATAAACGTATCAAAACAGGGCACTTATGCCGGTAGGGTGGATTATACTACAACCGGCAACATTTTGAAGGTGAGAGGCTTTGAAGCTACTGAAGAATATCAAGTGACGCTTGTTGTAACTCTTCACTTTGTTGACGGGGCTGAAGTAATAATTACCAAAGTTATAACCGTTGAGCCAAATCTTGATACCTTTTGGTTTTTAGACGATGAGATGGGGCTTGGAGACCAAACAAGATTGCTTAACCCCCTCATCATAACCCAGACCTACGGATTTGACACTTTGGGCCATGACGATTTGCTTGCTGATTATATTGAAAAGGCAATTTTGTATGCTGACCTTAGCGGAACTAACCCGTTTGAGGTTGACCGAACGGGCACCAACCTTGGTCCGGGCGACGCTCAAATTAATTTGAGCGGAGACAACTATACGCTTGCTATAAACTATGCCTCAATTCTGTTGGCAAATCCCAACGTAAACTACATTATTTTGCCGGTGCTTATTCATGTTCCGGTTTATGACGCGGCTGAGGTAAAGTATGTGATAACTTATACTATAGAAATGAAAGTTGTTTTGAATTCGGTTTGGGGCAGCGGGGACGTGACGATTAACCAAAGCGCAAGTGTTACACTGCCAAGCGACAACACATGGTATAGTCTGGATAGCTTTAATGGCAAGCACGGTCAGACAGTTGTTGGTGTTGTTGTAAACAGCATAACGGGAGTTGATGCTGACAGAGTGCAGCATAGAGTTGTTAACAACATAATTCAGTTAAAAGCTTATGAAATGACTGTTTCGTTCAGTGTTGACGTTAATATGACTATATACTTTACGGGCGGCGGAGCTGCTGATATAACCAAGACTATTACGTTTGCGCCCATTGAGTTTATTCTTGAGAATAATCTTGGAGTTCAAAGCAACGGGCCGGACTTGTTGCAGGTTGTGTTAAATGACATAAATTCCTATCTTCAGTCTCAGCAAAACAGATATGCGATATATCTAGATTCTACGGGTGACCATGACCCGAGTGTAGACTTTGACAATGATGGAACCACTGACAACGACATTCAGCATGTTACGTTTGAGCTTGACCCAATAAATAATACCTCTGCGATTTTGAGCAATGTGTCAATTGTTCACAACGACAACAGCACACCCTATGACGACAGTGACGACACATACACTCTAACTGTTACAAACCTAGTTGCTCTTCAAACGGCTTTTTCGGGGTCAGACTATACAATAGCGCTGGTGCTGATGACGGTATTTATCTCTTATGACCTTGACGGCGACGGAGTTGATGAAATTTTTATAGAAACTTATACGCTTAATGTAACAATAGTTTTGAGTTCAAATTTCTATGACCCGCCGGTTTATATGAGTGTGCAGAATATTGACAGCACCACCACTGATTTTATGGAAATTCAAACGGGGACGAGCACGGGCATGGCGGTATTTGTGGACGGTATAGAAGTTTATAACGGCCCCAAAACAAGTTTGGATTTGACACAGTATTTGTGGGCCGACGGCACCTATCAAGTGAGGGTTATTGTTTATAATGACGCACTTGACATAGGCGGACATCACACAGAACTTGATAAGATTTTTGACCAGACTGAGATTTATATGTTTTCTATGACCGACGTTCAGCATTTTGTGCGGGCCAAGTATGTTATGAATGGTGAGATTAAAGACTATTATATAGAAGATGAACAAGAACTTGAACTGCTTATTCACCATGCTATTTTATATCAAAAGACAACACTGAGATTTTATCTTGCAAACCCATGGTCGGGCGGCACGCTCAATAACACAATAGTAAACATTTTCAGAAGCAGCTATCCCGAGTATGACGGACTGACTTATTCACTTACAGTTAACACTACAGGCATAAGCCGGGTATATATAGTAACCGGATTTGTATATTATCTTGACAAAGACAGGATAATTACTACGGCGGGGATTGAAGATTATTATTTGGGGATAAGCCCCAAACCTGCTTGGTATAGCGGGTTGGATGCATGGAAAGACACACACTTTCAGGCTACTAAAGTAACAACGTTTAATGCGGGCTATGAGACGGCATTGCCCACCAGCAGAGTCTTTGCAATTGACAGCGTAACTCCTGTGTTGCCGGTTTATAACACCGAGCAACTATTTATGGCAGTGCAGTATGGCACAAGACCAAATATTGAGGCGGGGAGCGTTGCCGAAGCTGTATACCAGAACGCAAGGATTGTACTTGAACAGATTAACAACAGTAACAGTCTGACTGATTATGAAAAGACGCTTAATATATATAGATATTTGGTCAACAGAGTGAGTTATGACATTGTGCTGTATGGCTTTATGCAGAGCATAGGAAACTTCACAGTTAGTTCATGGGGAAACTTCAGTGTGTTTTATCTTGAAAGTATATTCCTTGACCTAGACAGTCAGATTGCGGTTTGTGACGGAATTGCCAAGGCGTTTGTGCTACTTTGCCGTATTGAAGGTATATACGCCACCAAGGTAAACGGAACAGCAAGCGGTGGCAATCATGCATGGAATGAAGTTGGGATAGGCGGCAACTATTATTGGGTGGATGCAACATGGGGTGTTATCAGAGACAACGGAGGCAGTACTGCAATTGCAAATCACGCATACTTCTTATCTAACGATACCGAAATGACGCTGCACACTGCAACATATAAGATAGGAAACAATACCACGATAAGTCACAACTATTATGCAAACTATACAGGGCAGGTGGGGCTTGATCACTATATTGAAAGCAAGGTTGAGCTTACTGCATTGATTAATGCTTATGCAGCGCTTCCAAACTTTAACTTAATCAGCGGCATAGAAATACGCCTAAGCTCAGCGGTTACATTTGATTCAAGTTTGTTCTCTAATGTTTCGGGGCTTATTGCAAGCCGCTTTATGCATACTCTGAACGATGTTAACAAACGTATAACATATATAGAATTCAGCCATTAAGGAGAAAAAATATGAGTGCTTTAGAAGTTGTTTTGCTGATTACAAGTGTCTTGGAGCTTATAATAATATTGTGGCTTGTGACAAAGGTAATAAATAGCAGAAGTAAGCCTGTCACCAAAGAAAAGAAGGGTGTTAGGTATACTATTAAGGATAATATATATAACAAAGAAGGCGGAGTAAATGCTTCGTTTGTTGAAGGAGATATTATTCTCGCTGCCGATGAGCCTTATCACGTAAACAAAGATGGACCCGTCAAGCCCGGCAGGTATACAATACTGTCGCCACAGTCAACCAAGAAAAAGATAACGCTTAAGGTAAATGCCGTAAGCCGAAATCATGAACACGACAGCGGAGTTGTGTTTGCCGAAGGTGACATAGTTGTTGCTGAAAACGAATCGGTTATACTCAGATAAAAAAGCGGGGCATATGCCCTGTTTTTATTTAATGGTGGTGCATACGCAGCACTACAAAAAAAAATGCTAATCAGACACTTGCCGTCGAGAGAATAAATGCACAACCCCTTAAAATAGAAAATAGACGGCCGGCAAGATTTGTTTAGGATTTTTGTAAATTTACTTGTTTTTATGTGGAATTGTGGGTATACTAGAAATATAATATTTACAGTTATTATTTTTTGTTTTTAAACATAAAAGATAGAGGAGATAGTATGAAAAAAATCAGAAACGGAATGTTTGCGTTGATTGCGGTTGTTTTAATGTCCGGATTTGTCTTTGGAGGCTGCAGTTGGTTTGACGGAGAAGGCCCCGAGGTATATCAGGCCGAAACTTTTTATATGAACGGGCAGACTTATGATTATGTTATAGATAACAACGAAGAGCTTAAGATGCTTGTATGGCACACCATTCTTTACCGGAAAAATAATGTTAAGTTTTATCTTAACTATTCGGCTGGTGACCTAAACACTCAAGTGGGCAAGTTTATATACGACCCAAACAACGATCAAAACACTTATCCTGAATATGACGGACTGAATGTGCTGTTTTATACCTCAGGGTCTCAGGCGGGCAAGATTTATACAAGAGTTGTCAAAAACGCCGGCGGACAGGTTTGGCAGCTTCAAAACTTCACATATTATCTCAATAATGATTTTACGCTGAGCACGGCAAACGCTACTGCTTCAGATGTTTCTCACATAAGCACAGGTGGCAAGCCCACCCTTATGCAGTTTAGAACCACGCACTCTCAGCCCACAAAAGATCATGACTTTGATATGGAGTATATTCAGGGCACTCCCGATACAAGAACTTTCCCGATTGATGACGTAGAGACTGAGGTGGAGGTTTACAACACCACACAATTGTTTATGGCGGCACAATACGGCGCAAAACCCATATTTACAAATACCACCAGCGTGGCGTATACAGTATATCAAAACGCGCGGACAATTCTTGGACAAATCAACAACAGCGATGCTCTCACCGACTATGAGAAGGCGCTTAATATATACAACTATATTGTTCAGAATGTGACCTATGACCATGTATTGTTTGATTATATGGATGAGATAAGCGATGACAGCGTATACTCCTTTGGCAACTTTGGCGTATTTCATCTTGAAGGCGTACTTTATGATTTAGATGACCAGGTTGCGGTGTGTGACGGGCTTAGTAAGGCTTTTGCGCTTATGTGCAGAATTGAAGGTATATACTCAACTAAGGTCAACGGTATGGCCGGCAATCCCGGTGCTCAGGGCAAGCACGCATGGAACGAAATCGGTCTGGATGGCGAATATCATTGGGTTGATACTACTTGGGGAATGGCTTATTGGTATGACAGCGGCACAAGCACCTTGTATGAATACGCAAGCAGGTCATACTTCTTGGTAGACGACAACCTTCCGAGCCACACGTCTGAATTTGTAGTGGGCAGCAACAATGTGACTGATTATAATTATTTTGAGAAGCTGACCGTAAATCACAACAGTGAGGACGTAAGTCATTTGGTGGGTAGCGTAGTGCAGCTGAATAAACTGATAGAGTATTATACTGACTTGGCAAGCACCATTGGGCACAGCGTGAGTTTTGAAATAAAACTTACCAATGCGGGTTACACCGATATACTTTCGCATGGCGGCCTTGGCGGCACGCTCAGCGGCGTGGAATATATAGAGAACTTCCTCCCCGACGGCAAATTTGTTGCGATATATGTTCCTTAATAAAAGATAGTAAAGATATAGAAAAAATACTAAGACATCCTTAGTATTTTTTTGTTGCGCTGTCCACTTTGTTGACAAGGCGGCAGCGGCGGTGATATAATTATTATGCGGGCTTGATTGGGAAGAATTTTTGGACGGAATATAAAATCGCTGCTTGGCAGTGGATTTGGGGGAAAATATGGAAATAAGAAGCAGGGCACCGCTTAGAATAGGTTTTGCAGGCGGCGGAACGGACTTGGAGTCGTATAGCAATCGCTTTGGAGGCTGCGTGCTTAATTCGGCAATTTGTATGTATGCTTATTGCACAATCTATCCGTCACAGGATAATAGAATTAAAATTCAATCGTATGACAATAAAAATTCAATTGATACCGAATCGGTGACTGAACTCCCTATTATAGGTGACCACCTCATTTTGCACAGGGGAGTGTATAATCATATCGTGAAAAATTTTAACGATGGAAAACCTCTGTCATTTTTTATGTGCACCAGCAATGATGCGCCTGTGGGTTCGGGGCTTGGGACATCGTCGACAATGGTGATTGCCATAATTGAGGCCTTTGACAAGTGGCTTCGGCTTGGGCTCAGTGATTATCAAAAAGCGTCAATGGCTTATGATATAGAGCGTAAGGAGCTTAAACTTGCGGGCGGAAAGCAGGATCAATACGCCGCAGTTTTTGGCGGGTTTAATTTTATGGAGTTTAGAAAAGACGGAAATGTTATTGTAAATTCGCTCCACCTGTCGCGTCAGCGTATTCTGGAGCTTGAAAGTTCAATGCTGCTGTTTTATAGTGGAATAAGCCGAAAGTCTGCCGAGGTGCAGCTGGAGCTTGCCAAAAACATTGTAAAGGACCAGATTAAAAACACAGAAACCGAAAAGCAGACGACAGCTATGGATGCTATGCAGAAAATAAAAGAAAATGCGGCCTTTATGAAAGACTGCGTGCTTATAGGGGACTTTGAGGGTATAAAGCAATCCTTCAGAGAGGCGTGGGAAAACAAGAAGAAAACCTCGTCATTTGTTTCAAACAAAAAACTTGAGGATATTATATCTCACGCTATGAAAAGCGGAGCGGAGGCAATTAAGGTGTCAGGTGCGGGCGGAGGCGGGTTCTTGCTGATGCTGTGTAACCCTATAAACCGTCAAAAGCTGCAAAACAGTATGGAGGAGATAGGCAAGGTGTATCCTGTTAAGCTTACGCCCAATGGGGCCGAAAGCTGGGTGATACCGCAAGCGGGAGACAAGGTAAAATGATTTTGTGCTTTTAAAAACAAGTAATAAATAAAAGGGGTGCAATATGAAAGAAACAACCAAGCAAATTTTTAGAGATTTTTTTGAAAGAAATCCGTCTTTGGCGGAGCTCAAGAAACAGTTGGAGAATGCGGTGGAGCTACTTTTTAAGTCAACTGCCAAAAATAAGATTTTGGTTTGCGGCAACGGTGGCAGTGCTGCCGACAGCGAGCATATTGCGGGGGAGTTGTTGAAATCTTTTATGAATAAGCGGCAAGTGAGCTCTAATTTTAGAGATAAGTTGGTTAGGGAGTTTGGCGAAGAGGGTAATTTTATTGCTGACAATTTACAGCAGGGTATCAAATGTATTCCGCTCACTTCTTTTTGTGCGTTTAATACGGCCTTTCTTAATGACTGCAATGAAAAACTGCTTTTTGCGCAGCTTGTTAATGCTCTTGGAGACCATGGAGATGTTCTGCTGGCAATATCCACCAGCGGAAACTCAAAGAATGTATGTTATGCTGCACAAGTAGCCAAGATAAGAGGTATGAAGGTTATAGCTCTGACGGGCAGCGGCGGCGGAAAACTGAGAGGACTTTGCGATGTGTTGCTGAATGTGCCGAGTGATATTGTATATCAGATTCAGGAGTTGCATTTGCCGGTATACCACTTGCTGTGCTTGGCTTTAGAAAATGAATTATATGGCACGGCATAACAGTTACGCTCACTAGGGTTTTGACACCTACGATGTCTGCAGAAGCGTTCGTGTGACTGTTGTGCCATTACAAGAACAAAGCGTTTGCTTTGTTCTTATTTTTTTGTAGCATTGCTGAGTAGTATTTTTTGGATATTTTTTATGTGTTTTAACATACTAACCATAATTGGAGTTTGGGTATGAAAAAAACACAGAAACAAAAAATTACAGCTCAGCAAAGAGCAGACAAGTTTAAGCAGTGGCTTAATGACAATGATGATTTTAAAACGCGCGATCTTGTCATAGGCGGAACATCTGCTAAGCTTATATTTTTGGAAGATATAGTCGACACCAACATGCTGAACCGCGACGTGCTGACGCCTATTAACACACTCGGCGGTAAGTTTGACAATATCCAACAAATTATGAACAACTTTACGGTTGTTTCAAAATTGAAGATTTTTGAAATCGATGAAGAGGCATTGGAACAAATATTCAGGGGCAACGCCGCTCTTTTTGTTGACGGGTTTAGCGAGGTTATTTGTTTTGATGTGGCCAAGTTTGAAAGCCGCACTGTTATTGAGCCTCCAACCTCGTCGGTTGTTAAGGGCCCGAGAGAGGGGTTTACCGAAAGCATTAAGACCAATATGGGACTTATCAGAAAAAGACTGCTTACCACCAAGCTTAAGGTGGATATTCTGGTTGTAGGAAGGCGTACCAGAACTGCTGTGAAAATAGTATATTTGAGCGATGTTGCCGACAAAAAGATTGTAAGTGAAGTAAAGAAGAAAATACAGAAAATTGACATAGACGGAATTATAGATAGTTTTTATATCGCGCAGTTTTTGGAAAAGCGTCCCTTTAGCATGTTTAAGCAAATAAACTCCACCGAAAAGCCCGACGTTGCGTGCTCAAAAATTTTGGAGGGTAGGATTGCCATTGTTGTAGACGGCTCACCTATGGTTCTGACGGTTCCTTTTTTAATGCTGGAGGATATTCAGAGCAGTAATGATTATTATACCGAGCCTTATAGAGCGGCTTTTTTAAGAATTATGCGGCTTTTTGGAATGGCGGTTGCAATACTTCTGCCGGGGCTTTATGTGGCCATGGAGCTTTATCATTATAAGCTGCTACCTCTTAGGTTTCTTACTACTATCGTGAACTCCGCTCAAAATCTTCCGCTGAGCCCCTTGCTTGAAATATTTTTGATACTGATACTTTTTGAAATGCTGTTTGAAGCAAGCATACGAATGCCCAAATATTTGGGTATTGCCATATCAATTGTGGGTGCACTCATTTTGGGAGATACGGCAGTAAAGGCGGGGCTGGTGAGCCCTCCGGCCGTAATGGTTGTGGCAGTGTCGGGCATAGCCACCTACGTTGTGCCCGACCAGAGCTCGCAGATATCAATACTTCGTTTGTTTTTTACTTTTATGGGTGGAATTATGGGGGTGCAGGGGCTTATGCTTGGCGCCGTAACAATTTTGGCATATCTATCTAATTTTGACAATTACGGTGCGCCTTATCTTGCGCCCTATTCTCCGTTTGTGAAAAACGATATGCAAGACTTTGTGCGGAAGGCAAACTTGCAGGATATGAAAAAACGTCCGATGAGCTTTGGCCAAACCAACAAAACAAGGGGGCGGTAATATGAAACTGATAACTACCCGTCAGGCGTGTTTTATGCTAATTCTAGCGGCGATAACCTTTAAACTTATGTTTCTGCCGGCCCTGCTTTCGGGAGCTGTTAATAATGACACCCCTGTGGCCGTGCTCTTTTTGGGTACACTCGAGCTTATGGCGCCCATAGTACTGCTGTGGTTAAGCCACAAATATCCCGATATGACATTTAAGGAAATGCTTATCAAAATGTTTGGTAATGTTGTTGCCAAAATTATTTTGATATTGTTCAGTGTTCACTTTTTGATGCGTACAATTGCTGTGTTTGTGGGCTATTATTTATATCTTTATTTTACGCTTTATTCGGCTTTGCAGTGGATTACTTTTGCTATTCCTCTGCTTATAGTGTTGTTTTATATCATAACAATGGGACTTAGGAGCATTGGCAGGCTTATGGAGATATTTGTTCCGATTGTGCTGGCAGCGATTGTGGCTGTGCTGATTTTTGCAAGCATACCCGCGGATTTCAGCAACATGTTGCCTATATTTGAAAACGGCGTTATAAGCTCAACCGTTCCGGCACTTGATTATACGCTGTGGGCCGGAAACTTTCTGGTCTACGTAATGGTTATGGGAAACATTAAACGTAGCAAGAATCATAACCGTGCGATGATTCTTACTCTTCTTATAACGGTTGTATTAATTATTGCTTTCTATGTGATTTACGCAAGTCTTTTTCACTATAACGCCGGCAACTATAGTGAATCAAATTCTGATATAGTTTCAATTCTGCCCCGAAGCTCGGATGTTGCCAGCATACATTGGATAATAGCGATTATATGGTGCAGTGCTATGTTTTTATATTGCGTTGTTGTGGGGGTATGCTCGCAGTTTTGCGCTCAGGAGGCAATAGGAACCAAGTATAAGTGGCAAATAGGCATGCTTATTTGTATTATAATTTTGGCAGTTGCTGCCGGCATAAATTTTGACATAGCAAAGCTTGCTGCCTTTGGCATAAGATACGGTAAGTATTTTGATTATCTGGTGCAGTTTATAATACCCTTTATGCTTTGGATATTTGCTTTCAGACTTAAATCCGACCGGTCGGGCGCAAAGACTGATAAGGCGCAAAACCCTCTTGACAGTAATGCTGCAGGGCAGCAAAAATTTAGAACGCCGCGGCGACCTCAAGGTCGGGAGCGAGGTGAATATGGTAAGTAAGTTGATAAAATATAAGGTAGTTATAATAATGGCACTGCTTATATTAATATTTTTGCCGGGCGTGCTTGTTGGGGATTTGGACAGTAAGACTGATGCGATTATTACGAGTGTGGGCATAGATAAAAACGGTGACAATGGCTATGAGGTGTCGCTGCAATATGTAGTGCCTACACCAAGCGGGCAGTTTAATAAGAAGGTGGATGTTTTGAGTAGCAAGAACGGGGATATTAGCGCCACTATTGCTGACCTATCACTGAAGCTCGGCAAGCCTATAGGGTTTTCACACTGTCAGTCTATTGTAATAAGCCAAGATGTGACAGAGGGTGATATTGCCAAGATTTATGATTACTTTGTTAGATTTGAGCTTAATACTAATTATATCGCACTTATTTATACACCGCAGAGTGCTAAAGATTTTTTGAATGCCAGCGCTGATACGCAAAATTCGCTGGCGATTAGTATGGGAGGAGAGGGAGAGTTTAGCAACGTAAACCTGCGAGGAATGCAGACTTTTTTGAGCGATTTTTATATAGGCTATTTCAGCCCATCGGGATGCTCGCGTATGGGATGTATTGACGTGAAAGAGGAACCTTCTTCCGGTTCATCGGGAGGAGATCAGAGCAGCAGCGGAAGTGAGGGCGGCAGCAGCGGCAGCGGCAGTGAAGGTGGCGGGGGCGGTAGCGGCGGCGGAAAGAAAAAGATTGTAAACGAAGGTAAGGCTATTGTATTGAAGCACGGCAAAAAGGTGCGTATGCTTGAAAAGGAAGAGGTTATAGCTTTCGGATGGTTTTTTAAAGATACCGCAAGCGGAAACATTATGATTGAACATGTTACAGGTGAACAGTATAAGGACGCTACAGTTGGTGTAGAGATTGTGGATAAGAGTTCTAACGTAAAGGCCTATTTTGAAGACGGTGCGCCTATATATGAGCTTAAGGTTAAAGTGAGGGCTAGGGTGGCTGAAGTCAAACAAGATGGCTATACCCTTGATAATTTTCATATGCTTAAGGAAAATGTAAACAAGGTTTTGAAGGCGGCTATAACCGAAAAGATAGAAGAAGATTTTAACACAGCTATAACGCTTAGTCAGGAAAATAATTTTGATATTATTGAAGCCTATGACACTTTTTATAAGTTCAGAACGCGTCAGTTTAAAAAGTTCCTTGACAATCTCCCCAATATAGATGAATATATTAAGCACATAACATTTAAGGTAACGGTTGATGTTCAGGGGAGTGTATAGATTTAAGATTAAATGTAAAGTATGAAACATTGAAGCGTGTGGATTGCCTATAGGGCACCCCGCTTTTTGTTTGTTTTTGTCTTGCTTTTTTGTTTGGGTTGTGCTATATTAGGTGAGTAAACCGTTTGGTTTATGATTGCGGAAAACAAACAGACTTGTTTTTTTCTTTCCGCATATCCTTGTCGGGAAGCCCGGCCGATTAGTCCAAAAGGAGGTAAAAATATGACAAAGTACGAAATGCTTTATATCATTACGCCCAGTGTCAGCGAGGATGGGAGAGAGGCTCTCATCAAAAAGTTCAGTGAATATGTAACTTCTCGCGGAGGCACTGTTGAAAACACAGAAAAGATGGGCATCAAACGTTTGGCGTATCCGATAAAGTTTAAGCAAGACGGATTTTATGTGCTTATGAATTACTCAGCAGACCCCAAAGTCAGCTCTGAAATGGAAAAGCTTATGCACATAACCGACGGAATTTTGAGAACCATCATTATAAAAAGAGACTGAAAAAGTTTAACTTGAGTTTTTGCGTTTATAAAAGAAGAAAAGATTGAGGAGTTTTTATGAATAAAGTAATTTTAGTAGGTAACTTAACAAAGGACCCGGAGCTCAGCACTACCAACAGCGGAATAAACTATTGCAGGTTTACTGTGGCTGTTCAGCGAAGATTTAACAATGCGCAGGGCGAGAGAGAGGCAGATTTTATACCCATTGTAGTTTGGAGAGCACAGGCTGAAAACTGTCACAAATATCTTAAAAAAGGTAGCAAAGCCGGCGTTGTAGGGACAATCCAGACTCGCAGTTATGACGCTCAGGATGGCTCCAAACGCTATGTGACAGAGGTTTTAGCGGATGAAGTTGAGTTTTTAAGCAGTAAAGGAAGCAGCGGCGGAGAAGGTTATAGTGCACCCAAAAACACCAATTCCGACAATGATGTGACCGACCTGCAGCCTATTGAAGATGACACTATGCCGTTTTAGTTAACACTTCAAAGCAGTCCATCTAAGGGCGCATCGAAGTGTTAACAATGGTAAAAATAAAAACTTAAATAAAAGGAGAATAAAATGTCAGAAGAAATAAAGACCGAAGTGCATGAAAAGGGCGAAGAGAAATCTGCTCCGAGAAAGCAGAAACGTATGCCCAAACGCAAGGTTTGTCCGTTTTGCGTGGATAAGAGTAAAGCGATAGATTATAAGGATACTGCAACGCTTAAGCGTTATGTGACCGAAAAAGGCAAGATTATTTCAAGACGTCAGACGGGTGTGTGCGCTGCTCACCAGCGAGTATTGGCAGTTGAAATAAAAAGAGCCCGAAATATTGCACTGCTTCCATTTAAGGGAGATTGAAAGAGAACCACCATTTGGTGGTTTTTTGTTTGACAGATGGGGGAGGATGAAGGTATAATTTTAGCAAATAAAGGAGAAACATGATATCTTCACAAGAACATAGTTTATCATTTCGTTTAGGCATTGTTGCGCTTTGTTTAGCGAAGTATTTGCCCCTGATTTTTTTGATTTTTTTCGGCTTATTTGGATTTGTTGTTTCATTTATTATTTCCGTTGTGCTTTTAGTCTTTTCTTTTGTTTTGAGTGATATTGGTTTGATGCTTGCTGAAAGAGAAGGAAGTAAATTTGTTGGTGAGCTGAATTTTTGGGTGGCAATTGTGTCTATAATTGGTATTTTTATTGTAATTTGCGCATTGCCATTTATATGGTTTTTGTTTATTTGACAAGCCGGCTGATTTTATTGTATTATCTTTTAAAGGAGAAATTTATGAGTAAAGGAACAATTCAAAATACTGACGTTAAAAAAGGAAATGTAAAGGCTGGTGCTGTCAAAAAACAAAATGTAAGCGCGCAGACCAAAAAACAGCAGCCTAAGGCCGCACCGCAGCGGGTCAAAATGAGCAAGTCAGCTAAAGCGCAGAACACAAAGGCAGAGGCAAAGAAGGCCAAAACAAAAGCCAAATCACAAACAGTCGCAAAAGAGCAGGACTTTGGAGATATAGTACGTATGCCGGGTCTGGTTAAGCGCACTCTTATGGTGGCGGCATATCCCGCTATGGTAAAGAATGAAACAAAAGACGGCGAAGTGAAGTTTGTAGGTTTTTTGCCCGGATTTGAATTTTGTTCGGTTGAGGATATAGCGAGCATTGGCGAGTGCATGCAGCTTTTGCAGGATAAGCTTGACGACGAGGTTGAAAGCTTAATCTTAAAAAACGAGGGACTGCCGTTTTTGCCTGATGATGAGACGCTGCTTAAAGCTTATCCGGGATTTGAGATAAAAATGCTTGACATAAATGTGTGGGCGCTGCCTGATGACGGAAACGATTGTTGCGGGGGTGAACATTATCACCACCACTGCGGGTGCGGCTGCTGCGGGCATGATGAGGAATAAATAAGCAAAAAGGGGGCGTGTGCTCCCTTTTTAATCCCCTGCAAGGGGCCTTGCCCCTTTGAATCCCAAAGATGATTCATTGTAAGACATCAAATTTATTCTTTTCCAAAATTTTGCTAAACCGCTGCGCTTCAACGCACAAATTTTGGTGCTCTCATAAATTTGATGTCTTACAATGAATGATTTTACAGATTTAAAAGGATGTTTACGGATATTTTTGTTTCTTAGTTGAGCCCCATTTGCATAATTGATTTTACGGAAACATAACTATATGTTGAAGGCGTGTGTAAAGACGCGCTGACTTGGGAGGGTTATATGCCGGAAGAAACAAAGAAAAGCGAACTTAAACTTGTAAACAGGACAAACCTGAGCGTTACGGGGCTTGAAAAGGTGATAGGCGCAAACGAGAGCAGAATTTGCATTGTTGTGTCGGGGTGTATGCTCAATATTTTTGGTATGGGTATGCATGTTGATCGGCTGGATGTGGCCGGCGGCTTTATTGATATTGCGGGGCAGATAAATGAACTTAAATACACCGCTGCTCGCGACAAAACCAACTTCTTTAAGAGACTTGTAAAATAATGCTGTTTGAAACCGAGACTCAAATTTGGATATTCTTTTTTATGCTCTGGATGGGGGCTTTGCTTGCGCTTGGATTTAATGCGCTGTATTTTTTGAGATGTGTAAAAGTTTTGGGGCACGTATTTGATTTCGCCTTTATTGTGTTTTGTGGTTTTGCTTATGTGTGGGCCGTAAATTTTTGTGACTACGGCAAAATCGGCGTCATGACTGCAGCCATTATGCTGCTGGGTTTTTTCCTGATGAATAAGTTGGGAGGAAAGATTGTGAAAGCGGGTTTACAACTACTTTACAATCGTCTTTTTAAGTGGTATAATTGGAGTACAGGCAAAATATTTTTGCGATACATAAAAAACTTTAAAAACAATCAAATTAAACAAAAAGCGAAAGATGAAAGATTTAGCCTGAGATATTTTAAAAAACACAAAAGGAGGCAAGCATGAAACAAAGCAACATGAAAAGAATGATAAGCGCGATTACTGTTGCGGTCGTGCTTGTCGTTGTAGGTATGCTGGTGGGTTTGATATTTCAGTTTACGCACCTAAGCAAGCTTAAGGCAGAGGCGGCGGAGCTAAACCGGCAGGTGCAGGAATTAAAAGACTCAAATGCAGATGCTCAAAATCAAATAGACTTTTTCAACAATGCCCGCGCCCTTGAGGATATGTATCACAGTCAGGGGTACGGTAAGGACGGAGATATATTCTTTGAATAAGGGGAGCTACAGAAACATTAGTGAATATACTTACCTTATGTAGAATAAAAAGAGGCCCGCATTTATGCGGGCTTTTTGTTTTTTAGTTGTTAGAATCCTTTTGTTTTGAGGCGGCCTCAATGGCTTCTCGGTGTTGAATGGCGAGTGTTATCAGATTTTTTATAAGCATTGTTATGGTCATGGGACCGACGCCTCCGGGCACGGGAGTAATGTATGAACACAGGTCTTTGATGTTTTCATAATCGCAGTCGCCAAAGACTTTGCCTTCATCTTTGTCAAAGGTGAGGCCAATGTCGATTACGACTGTGCCTTTTTTGACGTGTTCGGCCTTTACAAAGTTTTTTAGACCTACGGCGGTGATAATTATATCACTTGATTTTAATATATGGTCTAGGTCTTTTGTTTTGGTGTGACAAACTGTGACTGTTGCGTCATTTTGAGTGAGAAGCTGAGCAAGTGGTTTTCCTACAAGCAGGCTGCGGTTGACAAGGGCTACGGACTTGCCGCAAAGCCCCACACCGTAGCTTTTGACAAGTTCGATGACACCTTGAGGTGTGCAGCTTAAAACTGCGCTGGGTTCACCGCTTATAAGTTTTCCGAGGTTAACAAAGGTCAGCCCGTCAATGTCTTTGTCGGGGGCAATTTTATTTATGGCTTCGGTAGCGTTAAGCCCAGGGGGCAGGGGGAGCTGCACCAAAATTCCATCAACGCCGGGGTTATTATTATGTTTTTCAATAACGCTGTTAAGGTGCTGCTGCGTAGGAATGATGTTAAAGTGCTCCAGCGTTGTTTTAATGCCAAGCATCTGGCAGGCTTTAAACTTTCCGGTGATATACATCTGACTGTTTTTGTTGTTTCCAACATTAATGATTACAATATGCGGCATGGCCCTATTTTTTAGTGCGAATTCTGAATTTATTGTTTCCTTAAGAGTTTCCCGCAGTTTTAGCGCCAGCGCTGCACCGTCTAAAAGTTTAGTCATCGGCTTCTCCTTTTCCACATTTCTGCTTATCTATTAAACTTGTTGCTTCGCAATAGTCGTTTTTGTCGGTGTATATATTTTGAAGGGTCTTTATTTTGGTAAGCCTAAGAAAGCTACCCGCAACTCTGCCGCTGCTTCGAGGGAAGTATCTATAGAAAAGAAACATTGCTTTGGCGTCTGCGCCCAATATCATACGGCGGCAGTTGTGTTTCATTTTCCGCACAATAATTCTTGCAACTTTTGGGGCAGGCCTTGCAACTTTATTTATTATTTTTTCTTCACCTTCAGCAATGGCGCCGCTCATGAGATTGGTTCTTACAAACCCCGGCATAACGGTGCTTACAAAAATGTTTTTTCCAAGCTCTACGCTCAGCGCTTCGCTATAGCTTTTAAGAGCCGCCTTGCTGGCAGAATATCCCGCTACACCCGGCAGGCAGCACAGAGATGCAAGACTTCCGATATTGATTATGGCGGGATTTTTTTGACCTATCAGCATAGGTATAAAGGTTTTGCAGGCATACACCACCGAAAAGTAGTTTATTTTCATAACTCTTTCAACTTCACTTGTTTCAGTTTTATCTGCAGATTTAAAGGGCAGCATAATGCCTGCGTTGTTGATTAAAATTTCTATAACACGGCTTTCCTCAGTAAGTTTTTGGTGTAGCTTATGCCAATTTTCTTCTATGCTCACATCCATAATATAATAGTCAAAATTTTGGGACTTTTCACCCAAATCATTTTTAAACTGTATGAGTTTCTGCTCGTTTCGGGCAACGCCCAAAACCTGGCAGTTATATTTATTTATGAGTATTTTTGCAATTTCCTGCCCGAGGCCGCTGCTGGCTCCGGTTATCAGAACTTTTCTTTCGTTTAATTTCATGATTTAATTCTATCAAAAATACAAAATGCTGGCAAGCAAAAAGGTATTGAGAGCCCATAAAACTTGCCAAAAAAGTTTAATTAACATATAATAGAGAAATGAAACTAAGCGGTGTCATTGAAGACGTAGTATATAAAAATAGCGCAAACGGCTATACGGTGCTTAACATAGATGTTGAGGGCATTTTAGTTACATGTGTTGGGAAGAGTGCCAACATAAACGAGGGCGAATTTGTAGAGCTTGAAGGAGAGTATACTAAAAGTAATAAATACGGTGAGCAGTTTTCGTTTAGTAATATTAAAATAAGTGACCCTGTGACAGCAGACGGAATTATAAGATATCTTTCAAGCGGGCTTATTAAGGGGGTAGGACCTGTTACGGCAGAGGCAATCGTAAAAAAGTTCGGCAAAGATACGCTCAGCATAATAGAGTTTAGCCCCGAGCGGCTGACTGAGGTCAGGGGCGTGAGTGAAAACAAAGCTCAGATGATTGGGGAAGCTTTTAGCGAGATTAAAAACATGCAGCGTGCCATTATGTTTTTACAGGACCGCGGTATTACTACCAACATGGCGGTAAAGCTTTTTAATATCTATAATCAGCAGACTGTTGATGTGATATCGCAAAATCCATATAAATTGATTGAGGATATTGACGGTGTGGGTTTTTTGACAGCTGACAGGATTGCCTCTAATCTCGGAGTGGCTCCAAACAGTGAGTTTCGTGTGCGGGCTGCGATTTTGCATACCCTAAAAGAGGCCGCCGACAAAGGTGGAAATACCTTTTTGTTTCAGGGTGACCTTTGCGGGCAGGTGCTGAGTTTGATTAATCTTGAAGTTGAAAGCGGACAAGTCTTGGTGAATAATGTGCTGGAAAACCTCAGTATGGATAATGTCATCAAGCAGTTTGAGAGCAAGGGCAGGCCTGTTGTAATGCTCAGCCGCATGCATTTTATGGAGAATGCTGTTGCTAAAAAACTTACAACTCTAAACGCCAACGGCGACGGTACGATAATTGACTTGTCTGCCGAAATAGAGCTTTATGAAAAACAAAATAAAATTACGCTGCACTCTGACCAAAAGGAAGCTGTAACAATGGCGGTGAACTGCCCCGTGTCGGTGATAACGGGAGGTCCCGGAACGGGAAAAACCACTATAATAAAATGTATACTGAACTTTTTAAAAGCGCAAGGCAAGCAAATTTATCTGCTGGCTCCAACGGGCAGAGCTGCAAAGAGACTTTCACAGTCGTGCGGAGTTGACGCCAGCACCATTCACCGTGCACTTGAGGTGCGTCACAGTGAGGACGACTCAAACAGCATATTTGTGCATAACGAAAAGAACAAGTTGCCGGCCGACGTTATTATAATTGACGAGGTTTCGATGGTGGATATACCGCTGGCTTTTTATCTGTTTCGCTCTCTCAAACCCACCTGTAAGCTTATTTTGGTGGGCGACAAAGACCAGCTGCCAAGCGTAGGAGCCGGTAATGTTTTGTTTGATTTACTTAAAAGTGAGGTTATAAAATCAGTCAGTCTTACGCAGATTTATAGGCAGGATGAGGATAGTTTGATTGTTACAAACGCGCATCTTATAAACAACGGCAAGATGCCCGAATTTAACAATAAAAGCAAGGACTTTTTCTTTGAAGAAAAGGGAAGCACTGAGGATATGCTGAAAACTGTGATAGATTTGGTGCTTTATAGACTGCCTAAATACACCGGACTTGAATCCGCGCAGATTCAGGTGCTTGCTGCCATGAAAAGCGGAGTGTGCGGAGTAAACAACCTTAATCAGCAGCTGCAAATGCTTATTAATCCTCAGTCTGTTAAAAAGGCTGAAATAGCTCTTGAACATACTACCTATCGCGTAGGTGACAAGGTAATGCAGATGAGCAACAATTATAACCGCGCGTGGTTTAGGCTTGAAGGCAGATATACTCAAGAGGGCGAGGGCGTATTTAACGGTGATATGGGCAAAATTATTCTGATAGATTTTCAGACTTATGAAACTACAGTTGAATTTGAGGACGGCAGAATTGTGGTTTATCCGCGAAATGAGATAACCGAGCTGTCGATTTGTTATGCTACAACTATTCACAAAAGTCAGGGCAGTGAGTTTGATGTGGTGGTTATTCCCGTTGTTGCAGGCAGCCGGCAGATAATAACGCGCAACCTTTTGTATACTGCTGTGACCCGTGCCAAAAAGATTGTGGTGCTGGTGGGAAGCCGTAAAAATATTGCGTATATGATACACAACAATTATACTGCCAGCCGCAACAGCATGCTTTGTGAATTTTTAAAAACACAAAAGAAAAAGGCGGATTTCCTGTATGGTGAATAGGTTTAAGGACTTTATGTTGGAGTGTTTGTTTCCGAGTAAAATTGAATGTATTGTTTGCGGAGATGAACTGAGTTATGAGCGTCCGCATGATATGTGTTATGATTGTCTTAAGCGTCTTCCGAAAATAATTAAAGAATGTAAGAAGTGCGGTGTAAGTATAACAGGCATGGGGAAATATTGTCTGACCTGCAAAGAACGGAAGTTCAGGTTTGAACGCGGAGTGTCGTGTTTTGATTATAGCGGCAAAATGGTGTCATTGATACATACTCTCAAATATGGCGGAGGTAAATATTTGGCAAAGCCTCTTGCTAGTTTTATGACGGATAAGTTTAATGAAGCGGGGTTTGAGGTTGATTTTATTATGCCGGTTCCTGTTGGTCATCAAAGAGCAAAAGAGCGCGGATATAATCAAGCGGCGCTTTTGGCACGCGAGGTGAGTATAACTGTAGGGATTGAATACGCTGATATTTTAGAGCGCATAAAAGATACTCCAACGCAAGCTAAACTTACGCAGGAGGAAAGACGTCACAATCTGGACGGAGCATTTGTGGTTACAGATAAAACTAAAGTGAAGGGCAAAAATATTTTGGTGGTTGATGATATTATGACTACGGGCTCCACATGTGACGAGATTGCAAAGACACTTTTGAAAGCCGGGTCCAAAGCAGTGTTTGTGCTGACTCTTGCTCACACGGTGCTTAAATATGATGGAAAGGTAGAAGTTCCTCACGATTTTTAACAGATTAAATACGTTTGTAAGTTTTTTATAACAAAATGTAAAAAATAGTTGACATAATGTAAAATATATTGTACTATATGCATATAATATCAAGGGAGGTATTAGATTATGTCATTTAAAAGTAAAAAGATTATTACGGAGCTGGTTGCGGGGCTGGGAATGCTGGCAGGCTATTTGATTTATTCGTTGAGTTCATCAGCTCCCGGCGTAGAGGACCTGAAAGGCTGGGCGATACTTATTTTAATTGCGCTGGGCATTGGTATTGGTGTATGCATTGTTGTAGAAATCGCTTTTCATGTGGTTGTGCATATTAGGGTTAATATACGAGAGAGGGGCAAAGACAAAAAAGAGATTGAACGGATTGTGAAATCTGAAATGTCTGAGGATGAGATGGACAAAAGCATTGATAATAAATCTAACAGAATGGGCTATGGAATTACCGGACTCGGCATTATTGTGGCCTTGATTGTTCTTGCCTGCGGTGTTGGGCCCGTTATAGCTTTACATGTTATTCTGGGAGCGTGCTTTTTAAGTGCGGTGTGTCAGGGAATTTTTGCTGTTGTTTGTTATGAAAAAGGCGTAGGGAAGTAACAGATATGGCAAAGAATATTGTTATCATAAACAACATAAGAAAGCTGCGCTTTCTGGCTCATGAAATGACACAGCAGCAGCTTGCTGACCTGACGGGTGTTTCGCGTCAGACAATACTAGCGGTGGAGGCGGGCAAATATACTCCTTCGCTGGAGCTTGCTTTTAATATTGCTTTGGCCTTAGGCACAACCATTGAAAAGGTTTTTATTGCTGAGGATAGAGGTGTCAGCCCGCATGCGGTTGATTGCGGCAATTGAAGTGTAGAGCAGAGAGTACTTATCAAAAGTTTGATGAAGATACTTTCAAAATATTTAAGTATAGAGGGGGGGGCTTAAAATAAAAAAACGATGCCGTGCTGATTGACAAAGATGAATGGTATTTTTGGACCGAAAAAACCAAGGGTGTTTTTATTCCTGTTTGCACTCCAAGGTGGACACCTGAGCAGGGAGAAAGTAAAGAGTAAAAGTGGTATGTATCACAGCACATAAAAGGAGAACATGGTTGTTTTTTTGGTATCTAAATATTGAGCAGCAAATATATGCCGCTTTAGAGTAATAAAAGGAAAAAGGCGGGGATTTTTATGGTATATTTTTCAAATACCCGTTGACGGCGGCGGAGAGTTGAGGTATAATGAAATTGTTCTGATGGCCCCGCTTTTTTTGTTTTTTAGAGGATAAATCAAGGGCGTGGACATATTGTGAATAAGACCCATGTTTTTGTGGGCGTGTTTGGTCTTTTTAAGAAGCATTTAGCACAAAAGGAGGAGCGTATGAAACGCAAGGACGGGGACGCAGAAAAAATTGTAAAAGAACTGCCGAAGCCGTATGTCGTAAAAGAAGACTTGCAGAACATTAAACTTAAGGATAAGTTTAGTGTTTTTAAGTACGCCAAACTTACTAAGGGAGCTTTGATTGCCTACATTATTATTATGGTTCTTACAAACGTTGTGGCGCTTGCGCGTGCTGCGTTGTTTGCGATATTTTTGGAACAAATAACTCTTCTTAATTTTGAAATAGCTATGTGGTATTTTGTTGGGGTTGTGGGTGCAAATTTTGCCGCAGATATTATGAGTTATTTTAGTGACTGGTTGCTTGCAATATTCACCAGGAGAATGGTTGGAACGGCAAGGAAGGATGTGTTCAATCTTGTTTTGCAGAAGAGTTCGAGAGCCTTTCAGGAAAACTCAACCGGAAGATTTATTTCACGTATGGGCAGTGAGCAGCAGACTGCAATAGATCAGTTTATAACTATATCGACACAGGGCACATATCTGCTATATGACATAATGATTGTGGCGTATATGTGTATGCTAAATATTTGGATAGGACTTGCGTGTCTTGTTATTACTTCAATTGTGGCCGTTGTGAGATTCTTTATGGCAAAGAGACGAAAGAAGCTTCAGCGCTCGCTTAAAAAATCGAGAGATATTCTGGCAAGTGCTCAGACCGAAACAGTTAAGGGTGAAAGAGATATAAAGACGCTCAATATAGATGAAGAGGTACGTTGTGTGGTTGTGCCAAAAATCAACACAATGCAAAACCGCACATACAAGCGTATGAGATGGACAGCCACTTCAGGTTTGATTACAAACTTTTTGATTGACATAGGTCTGCTTTCGGTTATTTTGCTTGCGATATTCCTCACGAAGGATTATGGAATGTCAGTGGGAGTGCTGCTGTTTATTGTGATTAATGAATCCATTTTCTGGTCGATAAGCAACCGTATAAATATGCTCGGTGAAGCGTCGACGGATTATAAAACTTCGACCGAACGAATAAATGAATTGTATGATGAAATGATTTTTCCTGACGAAAAGTTTGGGGATGCGGATGCTATAATAGGTGAACCCAGCATAGAATTTAAGGACGTAGGCTTTAGCTATAAGACTATTGCCGAGCGCATAAATGACGAGCTTTATGATGATGACGGAAATGCTATAAAAAGGGAACGTGCAACTACGAGGGATATCAACATAACACCTGTTTTGAGTGAATGTAGTTTTAAGGTTGAGCCTTATCAGACCATTGGTATTGTGGGCAAGAGCGGCGGCGGAAAAACGACTATACTCAACCTGATTGCAAAGCTTTATGAGGCTGATGAGGGGCAGGTATTGCTTGGCGGAATTGACATTAAGACCATGACAAAGGACAGTCTGCGAAAAAATATCGCACTTGTAAATCAAAGCTCGTATATCTTTGACGCAACCATTAAACAAAACCTAGCAATGGTCAAACCCGACGCTGTCGAGAATGAGATGCTTGAAGCTTTGAAATCGGCAAGTTTTCTTGACTATGTAAACACTCTGCCAAAGCGGCTTGAAACTAAAGTGGGTGAGGGCGGAGTTATGCTGAGCGGAGGTCAGAGACAAAGGCTTAGTATAGCCAGAGCATTTTTGAAGGGCAGCAAATATATTTTGTTTGATGAGAGCACAAGCAGCCTAGACAACCTTTCGCAAAATGATATAAAGGAAAGCATAAAGATGTTGTCGGGCAAGCACACTATTATTGTTGTGGCGCACAGGCTTTCTACAGTTAAGACTTGTGACCTGATATATTTTGTAAATGGCGGCAGGGTAGTGGCTAAAGGTAAGTTTGAAGAGCTGCTTGAAACCAATCAGGAATTCAAAGAGTTTTTTATGGCGGATACGTTTTGATTAGGGCGGGGCTTATGGCCCTGCTTTTTTATTTAATATGCTTGACAAAATCGACGGGGGGGGGGTATAATATGATATATACAAAGGAGGAGGGAATATGTTAGAAGTTATACTTGTTGTGATGCTTGTTTATATTATTATGTATGCGCCGTATGTAAAAAAGACACTTGAGCAGTTATCTGAAAAACAAAAGACAGTGGTGGGGACTATGACCGGGCAATGGAACGCACGTCCTAAGAATGCCGGCAATCAGCGCACACCCGAGCAGCAGCTTGCGGCAATGCAAAAGTCATTTAAGGCCTATTTGATTTCATTCTGTATTTTGTTGCCTATCTACATCGCTTGTATTATTCTGTTGTATCCATATCTTTTTTGAGCATAAACAATTTGTCATTTGGCGAGGCGAGAGTCTCGCTTTTTCATTCAAATTAATTACATAAACACATGGGCGGATTAAATAGCGGTCAGCGCAAAGCATTTGCTTTGCGCCGGCTCTTGTGCTACAATAGGGCATGGACATATTTTTGAAAAAGACGCTTGAAGAAAGGGATGCTTTTATGCTGAACCCGCAAAGCCTGGCCTTTGTGGGGGACGCAGTTTATGGTTTGTTTATAAAATCATGTGTGTTTATAGGCTCTACCGCCAAAAGCGGAAGCCTTCACAAGCAAAGTGTGCTTAAGGTTAAGGCTACCGCTCAGAGTGAGGTTCTTGATAAGCTTGAAGGATTTTTGACCGAACGTGAACAGGATTTGGTCAGGCGTGCGCGCAACACCAAAGTTAACGCCCCCAGCAAAAAGGCGAGTTTGAGTGAATATATGAAATCAACGGCCTATGAAGCGTTGCTCGGGTATTTGTTTGTGAGTGGCCAAAGCGAGCGACTTAAAGAGATTTTGAGGTTGGGAGAAAAAGAATGATTATAGAGGGCAAAAATAGTGTTTATGAAGCTCTTTTGGCGGGGACTACCTTTAATAAGCTTGTAGTGCAGGTGGGCCATCATGATGAGCTTGGCGAAAATATAATAACCGAAGCCAAGGAGCGCGGGATACGAATTTCGTTTTCTGACAAAAAGCTGCTGGACAGGTTGAGTGAAAGCGGGCGGCATCAGGGCTTTGTGGCCGAGGTCACCGAGTTTGTATACAGCGAAGTGAGTGATATGAAAAAGCTTGCCTCAGATTTGGGCGAGCAGCCTTTTGTTGTGATTCTTGACGGCATTGAGGACCCTCATAATCTGGGAAGTATTATAAGAACCTGTGAATGCGCGGGTGTGCATGGGATAGTTATCCCAAAGCAACGCTCGGCTCTTGTAAATTCTACGGTTTTAAAGGTGAGCGCCGGAGCGGCCTCGCACATGAAAATTGCAAAGGTTACAAATATTCACACCGAGATAGAGCATCTTAAAAAAGACGGCTTCTGGGTTTATGCTGCCGCTATGAACGGTGAAGTTATATATAAGACAAACTGTGTGGGGCCTATTGCGATAGTAATTGGAAACGAAGGCAAGGGTGTAAGTACGCTCACCCGAAAGCTTTGCGACGGATTAATTAGCTTGCCGCAGTTTGGCAAGATAAATTCGCTTAACGCAGGCAGTGCTGCAAGTGCGATAGTTTATGAAATTGTCAGACAAAGGAATTTTAAATGATGGAAATTTTGGAGGAGCTTGCGCTTATAAAAAAAGGGGACGAGGCGGCTATGGAACGCCTTTTAAGCTTTTGTAAGCCTTTGGTAAATTCAATTGCCCGCAAATATTTTTTGGTGGGTGCCGGCACTGATGATATTGTGCAGGAAGGAATGATAGGGCTTTATAAGGCGATAACGACATACAAACAAGGTGAGGCGGCAAGCTTTAAGACTTACGCTTCTGTTTGCGTACGCCGTCAGATTGTTTCAGCAATCAGAAGTGCCGCCAACAACAAAAATCTGCCGCTTAACACTTATTTTTCAATCAACAATCAGGGCATGATTGTGGTGTCCAGTGCCGAAGAAGAGGGCGATGAAGAAAAGGGTATATATATAAGCTCAACAAGTCTTTCACCTGAAGAGAGTTTGATTGGCGAAGAAGCAATAGCTGAGGTTTATAATAAAATTAACAAACTTTTGAGTGGTTTTGAAAAGAAAGTAATAGAGCTCTATATTGACGGACTTAATTATGTTGAAATTGCTAAACGCCTTCATAAGGACCCTAAAAGTATAGACAATGCGCTGGGGCGTATAAAAACCAAGCTTAGATAATAATCAGATTTATTTTTATGGCGTTGATTTATTTGCTTAATCACACAACATGGAGCAGTAAACAGATAAATCTTGTTTGTTTGGTTTCATATCCTATTTATGTTTTACAGTGTCCGGCCCGTATAGTATTGTGGTATTATCCGATAAATCCGTGGTTTGTCGAAGCCTTGTTTATAGCATTGTGGACTGCGGCTGTATTTATTAAGTATATGATAAAGAAAAGCCTGAAACGGCCGGCTATCATAATTTAAAACGGAAAACTTTGTGTTGACACCGCCGCCTTTTCATAATATAATAAATTATAAAGAAATAAGGCAGGTTAACTATTATGACAAATGAAATTTATGCGTTGTCTCCGCTGGATGGAAGATACTCCAAAATCAGAGATGCGCTGTCTCCTTATTTTTCAGAGGCGGCTCTCATTAAAGCGCGCGTAAAGGTGGAAGTCAGCTGGCTTAAATTTTTGATTAGTAAAAACATAATTGACCCCAAAATCATTGGGGAAGGGGTTAATCTGAATGAAGCCCGCGGGGTTATAGAATGTATTAACAACTTTGACGAGCGGGATTTTTATAGAATTAAGAAAATAGAAAAGAAAACCAACCACGATGTGAAGGCAGTTGAGCTTTTTGTTGCTGAAAAGCTTGACAATTTGGGGTATGGAAACCTTAAAAGCTATGTTCATATCGGGTGCACTTCGGAGGATATAAACAATCTGGCATATGGAATGACAATGAGGGATGGGCTCAATGAGGTTTGGCTGCCGGCAGCTGAGGAACTGCTTTTGAAGGTTTTGGGAAAAGCTGTTAATCATGCGGATTTACCTATGCTTGCTCACACTCACGGTCAGCCGGCAACACCTACAACGGTGGGCAAGGAATTTCTGGTTTTTGCAGCCAGAATGAAACGTTGCATGGATGAAGTCAAAAACGTAAAGATGCTTGGAAAGTTTAACGGTGCAACGGGGAACTATAGTGCTATGAACTTTGCTTTTTCGAAAAGTGATTGGCCCAAGCTTAATCGTGAGTTTGTTGAAAGTTTGGGTATGACGTTTAATCCGGTGACTACACAAATAGAAAGCCATGATTATATGAGCAGTCTGTTTGATGCTATGAAGCGTTTTAATAATGTGGTGCTTGATCTTGATAATGACATGTGGATGTATATTTCGATGGACTATCTCAAACAGATACCGGTGGCGGGTGAAGTGGGAAGCAGCACTATGCCGCACAAGGTTAATCCTATTAACTTTGAAAACAGCAAAGCTAATCTCGAGCTTAGCAACGGTATACTTTCAACACTCTCAGATGCCCTGCAGGTGTCAAGAATGCAGCGCGACTTGTCGGATTCGTCATCTCAGCGTAATATCGGTATGGGTTTTGGATATTCATTACAGGCTATACTTGAGACTCAAAAGGGTCTTGGCAAGATTGCAGTCAATGGAGAAAAGCTTCATGAAGATTTGGAAAATCATTGGGAAATAACAGCTGAACCGATACAGACAATGCTTAGAAAATACGGAGACCCTGATGCATATAACAAGCTGAAAGAAATGACCAGAGGCAGAAAGACGACAGAGGAAGATATTTTGAACTTTGTCGGAACACTTGAAGAAGGTTATGATATCAGTCCGGAGGATATAGAGGCATTGAGAGGAGTCAGCCCGTACAATTATGTTGGGCTTGCCGGCGAAATTGTAAGAGACCATTCTGATTTGAATAAGATATAAAAGAAACCGCCGTAAGGCGGCTTTTTTTGTTAGTTAATCATATGGAATTAAACTTGATTAATTGGAATTTGAACTTCGCCTTGTTTTGCTCCGCAAAGAGCGCAGGTTTTAAATGCAGTTTTGCCGCGTTTCATATATCCGCACATATTGCATCTCCAAGGAGTTTCTTTGGGGTTTTCATAAAGCTTGCCGGTTTTAAAGCCCTCGTAAAGCTGGTTTAAAATCAAGTAATGTGTATTTTCTACCTCGGCAATCAGCTTAAACTTTTCGGCAATGTCAGCGAAACCCTCGTCTTCTGCCACCTTAGCGAAAGTCGGATAGATGCTGGTATTTTCTGATTTTTCATATTCGCTGGCAAACTTTAGCTGCTCTTCGATGGAGCCGTTTTTAAACGGATATCCGGTGTTTATATTTACATTGGCTATCTTTCCGCCACCGTGTGAGGTGATTAGGTCCCATAATACCTGAGCGTGACCCATTTCGTCTTTGGCAATAGTTCGCAGAATAGTTTGCAAATAGCTATAACCCTGAACCATAGCCATTTTGCCCAAGAATTGATATCTGGCCCCTTCCATACATTCGGCGGCAAAAGCTCTTGCCAGATTTTCGCAGGTTTTGGTTTTTTCAAATTCCATATAATCCTCCATTTTGTGTCGCAGCCCTTTTTTATGAAATGACAATGTATATTTTAAAGGTGCGCCTGATATTTAATGATTGCCCGAGATATAAAATTTATACAACCAAAGCAAAACACTTGACTAAAAACCGATATTTAAACTAAAATAGATATAAAGGTGTGTTGTGCACCTGTCACTTCACTAGGCTTTTGGCTGCGACATGTGTTATGGAATTATTCGTTTCAAAAATTTTACAGCAACAAGCAGTTAATGAAAGTGTAAAATTTTATGTGCACTCATAATTTCATAACACATTGCAGCACATATAAAGAGAGAATAGAGGCAGGCTTTTATGTATCTTAGGTGTCTGCAGAATTGTTCAGTGACAGGTTTACATCACACTAGAGAAGTGAAGAAAAGTGGTGATTGTTTTTTAAAAGGAGCATAGATGCTAAAAATTACACAAACGCAGCGCAGATATCGTGTTTTTGACAAAAAGACGGTAAAGCGTCTTATAGGAGTAATAAAAAACCTCTCTACCTATACGGTGGAGGGCCCGTCTAGGTCTAAGATAATAGATGTTTATTATGACAGTGAAAAGAAAATTTTGGCCGAAAACAACCTTATTCTGCGAAAACGCATATATGGCGCCAAAAGCGAAATAAAGCTTAAGCGCAGTGTTGTGTCGCCCGAGTTTATATACGCGGACACTCTACGAAAGCATGAGCGTGAGCAGAAAGTGGCTACAAAAGACCCACTTTCAAAGCACTACTTTTTTTTGAATAATGCACTCAATTCAATGTATACCAACGCCCTTAAGTTTGACCCTGACAAGTTGTTTGAGCAGATGAAAGTGGCGCTCACCATTGATATACCAAGAGAAACATATAAAGTATTTGGGCCGGGCGGGTTTAAGGCCGAACTTAACGGCGAAATATTTAAGGTCAAAAATTATCAAACCAACCGAAAGAACACCACCGAGTTTTTGCAGATAAGGCTCATTTCGGGAGAGACCACTTTACAATATTATGAGGACTTTATAAAGCGAATAGAAAAGTATTGCAAGGAGATATTATACACTACCGACAGCAGGTATCAAATTGCGGTAAATGTCACCAAGCCGCTGCCGACCAAAGAAGAGCTTGCAAAGATGAAGCTTGAAAAACAGAAAGAACAAATCGAAGGAGATTTTTAGCAGGGCTGTAGCCCTGCTTTTTATGTGTATTTTTTGTTGCCTGTGATAAGTACAAACATAAAAACAGCAATTTACATCCTTATAGTGAAGGAAAGAAGAGGGGATTTTGATTTTTTAGTTGATAATAATCGGGTTTTGCGATATAATTATTTATTAATGACAGTTGGTGCCAAAAGCTTCAATTTGTTCGTTTAAACAATTTTGCAAAACCAAGAATGGAGTGGGATTACACAGGAATACTCCCTCATTGGGGTTTTGACCACTGCGTGGTCTGCGTAATTGTTTTGTGGTGGAAAGGGATGGTAAAAAAGGAGAAGCATGCTGAAAAGAGTAGCGGTCAGTTTAATATTATTCTTGACGGTTTGTCTCTTTTTTGGTTGCGTAAATATTGACACCAGCGTTAAGCTTATGTCGAACGGCCAGGTTGTTCAGCGGGTGGACATAGTCTTTGATAAAGCTTATGTTCAGGCGGCCGGGTTTAATGACCTTAATTTGTTTATGGGCAAGGTTGAAACTGTTGTAAATATTTTTTTGCAGCAGAAGGAAAATGCTTATAGTTCTGAATTGGGTCAGCGGCTTATGAACGGCACGATTTCATTAAGTGACTTGGAAATTTTATCGGACGCGGGCATAGCTACTGTAGCAAGAATTACAAACGGTATAAGGGTAGAAAAGGCGTTTGGGAATGTGAATGCTTTTATGTATTATAACTACCGCACCATTTTTGACCCCAGAGGGCATTTGGTGGATGTTCCGTTTGAGCGAACTCAGAATATGACAACGGATGAGCAATTATTTATTGTAAACTATATTGAAAAGTGCTATACTCTATATCACGGGCAGGAGCAGCTGATGGCGGATATACTCAGCGCTGTAAATTCTGAGCTGGGAACAGCATTTGCCACGACAGAAGCTAATTTGACTTTTACGTTTATTACGCCTTTTAGAAGGCTTCACTCAGACGGTCAGGTCAATCAGGATGGCGATTATTATGTTCACACATGGAATGTCAACAACCCTAATAATACAATAACCATCAGCAGAACGGTGGCGAATTCGGGTATGTGGTATGTTATAGCGCTTTTGGCTGTATTGTTTAGCACGGTTTTTGCAGCACTTATATATTTGGCTTTAGACAAGACGCGTAAAAGGAAGGTTGACCCGAGAGAGCTTGCCGATATGCTGGACCAAATTAACAAGGGTATTCCGCCGCCAAGCACGGGCACAACACAGGGAATTCATATGGCCGATATAATTAAGGCCGCCAAAGAAAATGACAGCGTGCATAAAGAAGATGTTCACGCGGAACCTGAAATTGGTGTCCCGGATGAGCCGTCTGCGCCCGATCCGGATTGGAGAAATTCACCCACTGAACCGCCCTCAGATGAGCCCGAAACCGGTTCTGACAGCTTGCAGGAAAACCACGCCTCTCAATCACAGCCTCAAAACTCCGCCGCAAACGGTCTGTTTGCTTTTAATGTTTCGCAGTTTTTAAGAGAAGTGAGCGGAGGCAAAGAACAGGAAGCCGCTGACAATTCTCAAAAAGAAAATACTGCAAATGAGCTTGAAGATAAAGAGGCCGAAATTGAGAAACCTGCTGAGCAGGAAAAACAGTCTGACGAAGAGGAAGAACCTGATACACCGCCTTTAAGTCCATTAGAGCTTGAAAATATGCTCAAAGAAATCAACAGCCCCCAAAACCGAATTAAAAAAGAGAAGGATGACAAAAATGACTAACGATAGAATAAGAAATATAGCAATAATTGCCCACGTAGACCACGGCAAAACCTCGCTGCTTAATGAGATGCTCAAACAAAGCGGAGCCTTTAAGCAGCATCAGGAAGTTGTGGATAGGGTTATGGACAGTAACGCCCTTGAACGTGAGAGAGGGATAACAATTCTGGCCAAAAACACTTCACTGAACTATGCTAATTATAAAATCAATGTAGTTGATACTCCCGGGCACGCCGACTTCGGCGGCGAGGTTGAACGCGTTTTGAAGATGGCCGAAGGGGTGCTTCTGGTGGTGGATGCCTATGAAGGGCCCATGCCTCAAACGAGATTTGTTTTGCAAAAAGCACTAGAACTTAACCTTAAAGTTATTGTGGTGGTAAACAAAATTGACAGGCCCGACGCCCGAATAAATGAAGTGGTGGATGAAGTTCTGGAGCTTTTGATAGACTTGGATGCAACAAATGATCAGCTTAACAGCCCTATAGTTTATGCTTCGGCAAGGCTGGGTATCGCGACGACAGACAAAGCAAAAAAGGGCACTGACATGAAGCCGCTTTTGGATGAGATTGTCAAGCATATCCCTTCGCCTACAGGCGATCTGAAAGAGCCTCTTCAGGTTTTGGTGAGTAACACCGAAATTAATGAATATGTCGGAAAGATTGCGGTGGGCAAAATAAACCGCGGCACTGTGAGCCTTAATCAGCCTATTATTATCTGCAACCACGAGAATAAAGAACGTAATATCAAAGCTAAAATATCATCAATTCTTCAGTTTGACGGACTTAATAGAATTCAGGTGCAGCAGGCAGTTGCCGGTGACATTGTATGTCTTGCGGGCAGCGAAGAGGTTAAAATCGGTGACACTATTTGCGCGATTGACGCGCCCGAAGCACTGCCGTTTTCAAAGATAAGCGAGCCCAGCGTGGAGATGACCTTTTTGGTTAATGACAGTCCGTTTTCGGGCAAAGAAGGCAAGTATGTGACCAGCAGGCATATAAGAGACAGGCTTTATAGGGAGGCGGCAAAAGATTTGTCGCTTAAAGTCAGCGACGGGTCTACTACTGAATCTTTTTACGTACGCGGCCGAGGTGAGATGCATCTGTCTATCCTTATTGAGAATATGCGAAGAGACGGCTATGAATTTCAGGTCAGCATGCCAAGGGTTTTATATAAAGAAATTGACGGCGTAAAATGTGAGCCGGTTGACCGATTGATTTTGGATGTTCCTGAGGATGCTGTGGGTGTGGTTATGAGTAAAATGGGTGTGCGGCGCGGTGATCTTCTTCACATGAGCCCGCACGGCCACGGCAGAATGAGAATGGAGTTTTTAATTCCGTCGCGAGGGCTTTTTGGATATAAAAGTGAATTTATGACCGACACCAAGGGTGAAGGAATAATAAATTATATCGCAGCGGGCTATGAGCCTTTTAGGGGCGAGATTGAAAGGCGCAACTTTGGAGCGCTTGTAGCGTTTGAAACAGGAACTGCTGTTCAGTATGGACTGTATAACGCACAGGAGAGGGGAACATTGTTTACTGTTGCGGGTGAAGAAGTCTATATGGGCCAAGTGGTTGGCACAAACAGCAGGCAGGACGACTTGGTTGTAAACGTGTGTAAGAAAAAGCAGCTTACAAACATGCGCAGTAGCGCAAGCGATGAAGCGCTGAGGCTTACTCCCGCCAAGATACTTAGTCTTGAAGAGGCGATAGAATTTATCGGAGACGATGAATATCTGGAGGTTACGCCAAAGAGTATAAGAATAAGAAAGATGATTTTGGAGCACACTGCTCGTGGACGAGAGAAAATGAGGAAAGCGTAATGAATAAAAAAGACACAGAAAAAGAGAGATTGCGAAAAGAACGTGAGCGGCATCTGATTGACAACAAACTGCTGTTCAAAATATATGCCGTGAGATTTTTGCTTATAATGGCATTTGCTGTTCCTGTTGCGATTGTTATTGACTTTATTATAGAGGCATATACCGGTCTTGAATCTTGGGCGTATATTATAATAGACTTGGGAATTTTACTGTTGTCTTGTTTAATCGGTCTTATTATATACAATAAAATTGACGAGCGTAGGGCACTTAAGCCCAAATCAAAAGAAGACGAACGTGACCCATTTTCTGATTAAGATGAGTGCAGAAGTGTGTTCACAATTTCATAAATCACACTGCCGCTGAAAGATAAAGGAGAAAAATTATGGAGAAGAAAAGAACAGCAGCAAGAATGATGCCGCATAACATTGAAGCCGAGCAGGCGGTGCTGGGGTGTAATCTTATTGACAATGAGGCATCCATCGGTGTTATGATGCGCTTAGGGGCTACGGATTTTTATACCGAAGCACATAAAACCATTTTTGATGCTATGGAGCATATTTATAATGCTCATAACCCCATAGATTTTGTGACACTTACCGATGAGCTCGAGCGTATGGGCACTATGGATGCTGTTGGCGGGATTGACTATATAACTACTCTAACCAATATTGTTCCGGGTGCTGCCAACGTAGATAATTATGTGGACATTGTAAAGCGCGATTCAGTTTTTAGAAACCTTATTAAAGCCAGTAATCAAATTATTGACAAGGCTTATACAAACGAAGAAAAGAACAATGTTATTGCCTTTGCCGAAAAGTGCATATTTGATATTGCACAGAGCGATGAGCTCAGCAGCTTAGAGCAAATTGAAAGACCGCTTCAGGATGTTATCGCCAAGCTTGATATGGTGTCAAGGGATAAAAACGCGCTAAGAGGTGTTTCCACCGGATTTAAGGAACTTGATAAGATAACTCGAGGGCTTCAAAACAGTGACCTGATACTTCTGGCAGCACGCCCTGGTGTGGGAAAGACAAGTTTTGCTATGAATATAATAAACCACGCGGCACTAAACCATAAAAAGAAGTGCGCGGTATTTACACTTGAAATGCCCAAAACGCAGATTGCACAGCGTTCGCTGTTTAGCGTAGCCGGCATCAGCATGACCAAGGGGCTTAACGGAGAGCTCACTAAGGACGATTGGAAGGCCTTGTGGACTGCCAACAAAAAGTTGAGTGAAGCGGGGATTTATATAGACGACTCGTCCGGCAGCACTCCGGTAGATATATTAAGCAAGTGCAGATGGCTTAAGCTTAAATATGGTCTTGACCTTGTTATGATAGACTACCTTCAGCTTATGAACGGCATGAGCAGGAACAAAGAAAACCGTCAGCAGGAAATAAGTGAACTGACGCGCAACTTGAAAATTGCCGCCCGCGAACTTAATGTGCCGATAATTTTGCTCTCTCAGCTAAGCCGTGCACTTGAGAGCCGAAAGGATCACAAGCCGCAACTGAGCGACTTGAGAGAAAGCGGTGCGATTGAACAAGATGCCGACATAGTGTTGTTTTTATATAACCCTGACAAGCATAATGATGTTGTCAGCGAGGACCCGCCGGGTGTGTGTGAGCTTATTATAGCCAAGCACCGAAACGGTGAAACGGGGACAGTCAAGCTCAGATGGATTGGTGAAATTACTTCGTTTAAGGATGTTGACAGCAGGGCTGAGCCTCAAAAGTATATTCCTAAGGCTGAGGATATTCCGCCTCCGCCCGAAGACCCGCTACCTCCTCCTCCGCCAGTTCCGGAAGAAATTGATGATATATTTTAGTTAAATAAAAGAGGGTATTATAATGACAGTGTATTTTAATACACTGTTTTTTGCGTTTACATATTGACATGGGGGGGGGGGCAGTATGCTATACTATTAGTGTTTAAAGGAGAGAATTTATATGAGTATTTTGGGATATCGGTGGGAAGACCTTATAAGATTGCGCAATAAGGTGATAATGCTTATTATCAGAACTGACCCGACTAAGGATGTGGATGAAGCTGAAAAGATTTTAGAGATGGCTTTTGATAAGGCTAAGACAAACAGTATTGACCCAATTGGTCCTGACCTTTTAGTAGGAGTTGATGTTGCTAGTGCAATTTTGAAAACTGTAAAGCAGAAAGGGGGAGTAGGGGGTGTTGAGGCTGTGAGTAAAGGCAGAAAACTTTATAATCGTATTTTAAGCATGATTAATAACAAAGAGCCTATGTCGCAGGTGACAGTAAACCCAAATCACGAAACATTTTTAAAAAACGCGGCAGAGGAGCATAAAAAAGGCGAGCCGGAGCCGACGCCCGATGAGGAAAGGGAGTTTGAGAAAAAAATATCAACCTCAGAAATTAGAAAGATATTTGAGGGAGGAATTAAACCCCGTCCGTTTATTAAGGAAATGCTAGAGTTAGATAAGCAAAGTGCTAAACTAGATCAGGAAATTGTTGAATTTAATAAGAAAACTGCTGAGCCTATGGAAAAAGCTCCTGATTGGTTGGCTAAGGAGGTTGCAGAACTTGAAAAGATTCCCAGAGAGAAACGTACAGTTGCGCAGCAGTGGCAAATAGAAGATTTTAAACATCTGTATTTTAATGAACCGGAGAGTTCGTTGGGTTGTCTTATAAGTTTGTATGGTTATGAGTGTGATAAAAGGGAACTTGCTAAACTTTTTAAAATTCCCGAAAGTGAGCGCACAGCCGCACAAAACATGAATATAGAAGGATATGAGCAGTCGATCAGATATGTAGATGAAGGAGGAGGACTCAGTCAGGAAGAACGGAGGCTTGCAGGCATGACTATGGAGCAATATGAAAAGGAAAGAGTTTTAGAGACTGAGCATCAGCCCAAGGCCCAAGTTGAGCCTGAAAACCCACGGGAAGAGAACGGGATAAAAATGAGTTTTAAGTTGTCATCTGAAGCTGAAGCGATGGGATGGAAAGTTGTTTCAGAAAGTAATCCTATTAAAGAGCCAGAAATGGGAATGACATAAAAATAAAAGGCACAAATGTTGTGCTTTTTATTTACAATTTTTATCTTATGAGGGCTTGTTTTTTATTCAAAACACTTTCTTGACTAAAGCTGATAAATATTGTATACTTTAAACGAGGTGGACATGAAAAAGACTATTGGCAGATTTTTTATGTATCTTGGAATTATAATCGGAGTTTGTATTACTGCGGTTTTAGTCTGCGGCGTTGTTTTGATGACTGTGCCAAACAGCAATATATTCGGCGTAAGATATATAAAGCTGGATAAGTCTCATGAGTTTGCTTATGACGAAACAAATATATTAAATGTTGATGCTATATTTATAAAAACCAACCGTATGTCAGTCAGCATTGAACCAAACAAAATAAATGATAAACTGATTGTTTCTTATAAAGAAGGCGTTTCGGGTTTTGTGGATGTAAACCGTGCTAAAGTGTCATATAGTGCAGAAGTTGTGCAGTGGTCGTTTAATGACAACGCGGGCGGAGCATATAATAACGTAAACACTCTTATGGTGGTGTTTGAAGAGCCTGAGGGATGGGTATTCCCCAAGCAAAACGCTATTACTTTATATGTGCCTGAAATTATGACACCAAAATTGTATTCGGTGCAGACGCAGAGCGGTCAGATAGATTTTGTGGGTGAGGTTGGCGGCTTTGCGATAAATGAAACCAAGCTCTTTATGGCAAAGATAGAAGGCGGCGGCAGCAATGTAACTATAAATTATCCTAAGTTTGACAGATATATACTAAAAACCGACAGCGGAACGGCAAGCTTTAAAAATTATGCTCACACCGCAGGCTCGGTGACCACAAACAGCATAGACGCCAGCATAGAGTTTGCTACAAATTCAGGTGCGTTTGATGTAAGCAACTCACGAAAGAACGGCACAATAAACGGAAACGTCAGAATTGTTTCAAGCTCAGGCGTAGGCGGTCCCAGATTTAAGGCGGATATAATAAACGGCAACCTGAATGTGATATCAAAAACGGGCTTTGTGACAGTGGGGCAGCTTGGCGCAGAAGGCAGTCCGGTTGGTATGCAGGTGTTTTCGACAAATGTTACGATTGATATAAAAAAGGTTTACGGCACAATATTGTCTCTGCCTATGGACAGTGAAGAGCCTAAAGTAAAATATACTATAGAAGAGCTTACGACACCTGCTCTTAGCGAAATTGAGGCGGGAAAGGGTGAGGTGACTATATCTAAGGCAGTTGGAAATTTAATTATTACCACTACTTCGGGCGGCATTAAGGTAGGGAGTGCAAAAGGTAATGTTTCGGCCAACACTGTGACCGGCACAATTGACATAACCTTTGAACAGACAGCGCCGGCTTATGAGCTTAACATAACTACTAAAGAAGGCGAAATAAAAGCCAACAATATGAGAGGTAAGGTAACCATTTCGGTTTTGGGAGAGAGCGGCAAAGATAAGAAAATGACACTGAGGTTTATTAATGTCGTTAAGGGCAGCACCATTTCGGGCAGAGGCTATGATATAGATTTAATCTCAAAGGTGGGCAGCGACATATATATGCTGGTGTGCTCAACTTCTGTAACAATCAATCCCAACACTTCACACGGTTTGTTTAGTCCGGTATCATTATCCGACCCTGACTATGTGTCTGGTGCACACTCTTATAGGGTGGGCTATACAATCTGGGACGACCCAAGAGTAAATGATAATATAGGAAAGATTGTAATAACAAAAAGCACAAGCAAGGGAAATGTTACCTTATCCGGCGAAATATAAAAAATTATAGTTGCAATAAAAATTAAAAAACAGCGATGTTTGCGCTGTTTTTTGTATGTTTTTAAGGAGGGTAAAGAGGCGGATGAGTTGGTCACCCACCTCAGTTTTTTGCTGTTTGTTACACGGGGCTTTGACCTGTAAGATGTATCTGTTATTTGTTTATGTAAAGTATTCCTAGTGTGTGTTCTCCGCAGTGACAGGTAATTGTGCCACCTGCAGTGCTTTCGTAGATATTTTTAAATCCAAGCTTTTTAAGAGCGGTTTTTGCTTCGTTTATCATCTCGGGTGTAGCAGTAGTATATGTCACAAAAGCGTTTGTGAGGTCGGGCTCAGGGTTTTTTTGTATTATATCTTCGCAGTATTGTTTTACGACCTGATCCATTTTTCCTCTAAACTTTTTGCCCACATTCATTTTTCCGTCTTTTAAGAATATCTGTGGTTTTAATCCGAATATGTTGGCTCCAAGCAACTGTAGACCGTTGCACCTGCCGCCTTTATATAGATAGTCCAAACGTTCAATAACAAAGCTTGCCTGTATTTTTGGTGCCAAAGAATTGGCTTTTTTATGAATTTCCTCAGGAGTTATATTTGAATTACGTTCTATTTCCTGAGCACCCCAAAGAGCAAGCAGGCCTATGCCGGTAGATAAACTAAGAGAATCAACTACAAAAACATTGCTGAGTTTTTCTGCAGCAGCTTTTGCCTGAACAATGGTAGTTGAAAAATGATTTGATATTGAAAAATGTACCACTGCGTCGTAGTTTTTGAGAAGTGCGCTGAAATGTTCATGAAACTGTGTTTCGTTTACGGCGTTGGTTTTGGGCAGTTTTTTTGTTTTTGTCACAAAACTGAAAATTTCGGCAGGAGTTACTTCTCCGTCTTGTCGATGTTCGTCACCCAAAACTACACCTGAAGCGACAAGGTGTATATTATATTTTTTTATAAGTTCCGGTGACAGGTCGCACATAGTTTCGGCTGAAATTGCTATTTTCATAATAATTCTCCTTGACATATTTTAGTACTATTATTGTAATAAATTGGCTTTAAAAAATCAAATAATTTAACATAAAATTTCTATACTGTTTGGTATACTTGCAGTAGAGTTAAAAAAGCATAACTCTAGTGTGAGTAGAGTTTGAAAAATAGTTTGCCAAAGCATTTGATAATATGGTATAATACCCACATGGAAGAAATAAAAGAATCGCCTGAAATCGAACCTAAAACCGAAAATGAAAGCAAGGACAGAGTGCTTGCCAAAATCGTTGCTAAAAATTTGGTGGCATTCAGGAGGCATGCGGGGCTCACTCAGCTTGAGCTTGCCGAAAAATTAAAATATTCAGACAAAAGCATTTCTAAGTGGGAACGCGGTGAAGGGCTTCCTGATGTTACTACGTTAAAGGAACTTGCTGATCTATATTCAACCACGGTGGATGCCCTACTTAGCCCCAGCACAAGGGCAGAAAAGAGCGGCAAGATGGATTGGAAGGACGTGAGAAAGCGCCGGTTTATTATTTCGGTTTTAGCGGTTGTTTTTGTATGGATGATGGCGGTTAGTATTTATTCGTGTATTGTATGGGTTACAGAGCGTCCCGAAAATTTCTGGCTGATATTCATATACGCTATACCCATTTCTGCCACAGTTCTCTATATTTTTAATATAATATGGCGGAACAAACTGTTTAACATTATAGTGATTTCGGTCATTGGCTGGTCACTTGCGCTTAGCGTATTTTTGAGCATAAGCGGAAATTATTTATGGCTGATGTTTGTTATTGCGGCGGCGTTTCAGGTGCTTGTGCTTGTTTGGATGTTTTATTTAAGGGAAAAATTAAGAAAAAAGCGCATTTCAAAATAAAGAGTGAATATTTGAAGGTTGAGTGGTTTTGTTGTCAAACAACAAGGAGGCTAAAATGGATATAAAGAAGATAATGGATAAGTTTGAGCCGGAGTTTGTCAAGGATGAAAATTCAAGGCTTCCGCAGGAGCTGTTTGCTGAAGGAGCCGGGAATTCGCTGGTGGAGGGCAAAAAGCTTAAGACCCTGTCACTTAAAGAAGTTTCGCTGATAAAAGGGCCCGATTTTGAAAAGTTTAGTAAGGCCGATCAAGATATTGCTATGAAAATTGCTGAATGGTGGTTTGACAAGTTTTATGCCACCATCAAAAAACCGATTGTGGTGCCAGTGGAAAAAACCAAAGCAAGTAAGATTGTTAACATAAAACCAATAAAGCCTGATATCAAAAAGGATGTCACGACAATGATTGCGGGCACATCAAAGACTGCGACTGTAACTTCAAGGTCAATTTCAGAAAGTGTTGACGATTTGGATTTTTATAAAGACCTTAAGGATTCACCCGTTAAGTCTATTGAAGATTTGAAAAAGAAAAGATAATTTAATTAACGGCAGGATATAAAAAGAAAATAGCCAAAACCCATAAGAATAAGCCTGAAAAAAATGATAAAGAATAATTTGACGGAGAAAATATGGACAAAGTAAAAGAAATTATAGGAGAACTTTTTGATAAGCGCCCCAAACTCCCTAAGAGAGCGGTGGTGACTGCGGGTATGCCTAACGGAAACAAGGATTTGCATCTGGGGCATATTTTACTTTTTATTTCAAGTGATGTTTTTGCAAGGTTTTTACGTGACAATCTGGGCTATGAAAACGTAATATATGTTTCGGGTACCGATGGATACGGCTCTATAACCGAAGAAAAATTTAGGCTTCTCAAAGAAGCAGGAGAAGTCTTTGGCACAGTTGAAGACATGGTAATGAAGTTTCATGTTATTCAGACAGAGACGATAAAAAAGTACGGAATTTCACTCAACTTATTTTCAGCGTCATGTCTTTGTGCGACTAAAGCACTTAAGGATGCCAGAGATATTCACACTGAAATTTCCAACAAGATTCTTGACAGTTTTAAAAAGACGGGTAATATAAAAAAACTAGCAACGCTCAGTTTTTATGATGAGCAGGCGAAGTGTTTTTTAAACGGCAGACAGGTTGAAGGAAAATGCCCTATTGAGGGGTGCCAAAGTGAAGTGGGTTATGCTGACGAGTGCGCTTTGGGGCATCAATATTCGCCTAGCGAGTTGATTGACCCTGTGAGCACAGGCACTAAAACTAAACCGGTTTTGAGAGAAGTCAACAACTATTATTTTGACCTTGAGGTTTATAATGAATATTTGACGCGGATGATTGAGAAATTAGAAGGGCGTTCTGATACACGCAAAGCTATGCTTAAGGAAGTGCGCGAGTTTTTGAAAGTGCCGGAAATTTATATTCATGAGAGTGGAACAGAAGGTTATAAAGGTTGCAAAGCAGAATTACCCAAGCATGAGGTTTTTGAAAATAAAACAGTGCTGACGCTTAAATTTGACAAGGTATCTGACAGAGAAAGGGCAGTAGAAGTTTTAAATGCAAACGGTGTAAGGTTTAGAACAGGCAAAACTCTGGTACCGTTCAGAATTTCAGGCAATGCAAAGTGGGGCGTGCCTATCACAGGAGAGGAGCTTACGTTTTATGTGTGGCCTGAAAGTCTGTGGGCACCGCTGTCGTTTGTAAAGGCACATCTTAAGGAAAGCAATTCGAAATATTCTCTAAGGGATTTTTGGTGCAGCGGCGACGCTAAGGCTTATCAATTTATTGGTGAAGACAACATATTCTTTTATAATGTTGCTCAGCCCGCTATGTTTAAAGCTTTGAGTGCAGGTGAAGAGTTTAAGAACCTTAATATGAGCACGGTCGTATCATATAAACACATTTTAGTGAGCGGCAAAAAAGCCGCTACCAGCGGTAAGTATAAGGCGCCTAAAGCTAGGGAGCTTTTGGATTATTACACCTCCGAACAGGTGAAAATGCACTTTTTGGGTCATAATTTTGGCTATAACACTATGGAGTTTAAATCAAAGGCTTTTCACCCTGAAATGTTTGGAGCCGAACAGGATACTTTTGTTGCCGAAGGAAATCTACTCACCAATATATTTAACCGTATCGTGCGCTCAGTATTTTATAGCATCGGTGAATATTGCGGCAACATTATGCCAAAGGGTGAAGTGAGCAGAGCCGTGTTGGAAGAGAGTTTCAAGACAATAATAAACTATGAGATTGCCATGATGAATTTTGAGTTTTATAAAATCGTAAATTTGCTTAATGACTATTTTAGAAACGCCAATAAGGCGTGGTCAAAAAATATGACTGACGCCAGAAACAACAATGATATCAGGCTTCGGGAGCAGACCATAATAGATGCATTATTTATAATAAAAACCGGTATAATGCTTTTGCATCCCATAACGAGCGATAACACTGAAAATGTTGCTGACAGGCTGGGGCTTGATAAAACTATGTTTGAATGGAAAAATATTTTTGAGCCGATATATCAATTTGCTAAATCCCTCAAAATAGAACCGTTGCCTGAAAAATATGATTTTTTTAAAAAGCATCCGAGTCAAATAGATTTTTAAAAAGAGGGTTAGCCCTCTTTTAATTTTGTGATTTAAAAATACATAAAAGTTCAAAAATTGCAAATAATATGATATAATTTGATTGCCAGAAAAATTTTAAAGTGCTAAAATTATAACAATTTAGGAGGTATAGAAAAATATGACAAAGGCTTTTGACTTAAAAAAACTTTTTGCAGAATTTTTGGGCACAGCATTACTTGTATTGTTTGGTTGTGGAGTTGCAGTATTTGCCGGACTTGGCGGAGCAGGGAATGCCGCGTGGATTGTAACGACAGCTCTTGCGTTTGGTTTGGTGCTGATGATATTGATTTATGTGATAGGACCTATTTCAGGCTGTCACGTAAATCCGGCGGTATCTTTGGGTATGGCCATTACTAAACGTATATCATGGCTTCAGTTTGTATTCTATTCAATCGCTCAAATTATCGGAGCCATTGCAGGAGCAGCGCTTCTTTATGGTATAACAGCGCTTGTCGGGGTTAATCCGGCAGCTGGAGGAGCAATTGCTCTTGGACAAAATGGTTGGGCAACAGGCGGCGATGCTATCTGGGCAGCGCTTATTGTTGAAATAGTTTTGACTTTTGTGTTTGTGCTTACGATTCTTGCCGCAACAGGCAAACAGGGTGCAGGCAAAAAAGCGGGCGTAATTATCGGTCTTTCGTTGGTGCTTGTTCACTTGCTTGGTATTATGATTACCGGAACCTCAGTAAACCCCGCCAGAAGTTTTGGACCTGCATTGCTTGCTATGGGCACTGCAATAGAACAGGTTTGGCTGTTTATAGTAGCTCCCTTGATTGGTGCGGCAATAGCTGCAATAGTGGCAAAGTTTGTGTTTAAAACCGAGGAAGCAGGTGAAGTCAAAGCAGTAAGGGCAGAAGAGACCAATGCTATTGAAACCAGACCCACAAAAAAACAATAATTTTGCATATATAAAAAAGACCGTTCAGGTCTTTTTTTGTTTATTGTTAGATTCCCTTTCTGCTACGGCGTATTATGATTATAGATGACAATTTTATTTATGCTTTTGTCAAATGTTTTTTTGTGTCAGGTGTATTCTTTTGCGCGATATGGCAGAAAATAATTTAATAAAGCAAAGTTAATATTGTTTAAATTATATCATTACTTTTTTATCATTGCCAACCAAAAAAGCTTTGTAAAATTCCTATAGATGTTATATAATAAAAACATGAAAACAAATGGGAGAAAAAAGATGAGTCCGATATTATTGGGTGTGCTGATTGTTTTAGGCACCATTATTTTGGCTGTCAGCTCGGTGCTCATGTATATAGCTTTTCCTCTTAGCGCGTCACCTCAGGGTTATGATTTTGATAAGGATATGGCCTTTGACGTGAGCCTTGGGGAAGTGTTTGATATGCAGGGTGAGGAGTTTAAAATTTTGATGCTGACAGATCAGCATTATAATTCTGTAATTCTTGACAACAAAACTGACAAGCTGGCTGACAAAATGGTTGAGCAGACTAATCCCGACATGATTGTGCTTTTGGGTGATCAGGCCTTTACGCCGTTTAATCAAAATGCATATAAGCATTTGATAGCAAAGATGGACAGCTATAAAATTCCGTGGGCTCCGATTTTCGGAAACCATGATGCTCAGGGCAAAGCTCAAAAAGAGTATTTGGCCGATTTACTTTTAAAGTCTAAGTATTGTATCTTCAGGTATGGTCCAAATATAGGCGGCGCCGGCAACTATTTTGTAAACATAAAAAACGGCAGCGATTTTGTTCATACCATATATCTAGTGGATTCACGTGAGAAAAACGGAGGCTATCAGCCGCCAACTGAGGAGCAGCTGAAGTGGTATGAATGGGCGGTAAACGGCATGACGGCTTTGGGCGGCGGTTTAGTGCCGTCAACACTTATGTTGCATATACCGCTGCCTGAATATGTTGTGGCTTATGAAGAAGCAAAGGCAAGCAACACCGTTTTGTATGGTGAAAAAAGAGAGCGGGAGTGCCCATCTGACCCCAATGTCGGAATGTTTGAGCTGATGAAAAGCTTGGGCAGCACAAAAGGAATGTTCTGCGGGCATGACCATACAAATGATTATTCGGTAATGTATCAGGGAATAAGGCTCAGCTACTCTGTCAGCAGCGGGTTTGGCACCTATGGCAACAAAGATATAAAGGGAGGTACGCTTCTCACCATTCTCACCGACGGCACCACCACGCAGCAGCCTCTATATTTTTAAAGTAACAAATGGAGGGTGAAACGGCCGACATAGTGATGGGCGGACATGTTTTTGGAGATCATCTGCAGCAAGAGCTTGATGAGCTTCTGCGCGTAACAAAACCGGGTGGTGTGATTATTCTCATCCTCGGCAACATAGACAAGGACAACGCCAAGCATAAGTTCTTGCTTGACCGAGGCTTTAAGTTCAGCAAATTCTATCGGCCCGTCGGCCTTAAACGCAAATATTGGCTGATAAAGTGAAAGTAATTTCTATTGATTAGTTAAATTATAACTCAGACGAGATAAAAACAAAGATGAACATGGACGCAGCAAGTTCACAATTCCCCTGTTTATTTTTTACATTCTATTTGATAGTTAAATTATAGTGTAAAAAAGCCGCTATATTTTGAAATTACAACAGAATTTATATTCTATTCAATAGTTAGACTATATTCAACTGACAAGTGTGAGTATGAGTGAGTTAGTTTGATTTATAGTCTACTAACTAGTTAAATTATAACTGCCCAGACACCCCACAATACTGAACTTGTTTCTTTATTTACATTCTATCTTATAGTAAAATTATGTTCCTAAATTTAATTCTATTTTAACACACTAACCAAAATTAGTGAACTGAAACATAAAATTGTTCAGTAAAAGATTTTCATCAAATTTGATTGTAGAAACTATATTTTTGAAAACTGCCTAAAATTATTTGGAAAATTTGTAATGAGCAGGTATAATGTATATTGCATTTATAAAACAAAATTCTGTTAATGTTTTTTCTGTCTGTTGATGTATGATGGCCCTGAAAACCCAGGTCTGCGACAGCAAAAATAGCTCAAAATTCGCAGAAATACCAATCTATAATCTTCAAATGCACAAATTTTCCCTATTTCCCATTCAAAAACCCTCCAATTTTCCCCGTTTTACGGGTTATAATTTAACTAAGTGTAGAATGTAAATAGTACAATGTTCTCGCCGTATACGCCAAGTGCGTCGGTTATAATTTAACTAAGTGTAGAATGTAAATAAGGTTCGAGTTCGACAAAGATTGCAAGGATATAAAGTTATAATTTAACTAAGTGTAGAATGTAAATGTATTCACTTAATGCACCATAGCGTTGGATACCACTCGTTATAATTTAACTAAGTGTAGAATGTAAATAGCGATTTGTGTGGTCAAGAAGTGTGGGGTCAACAAGTTATAATTTAACTAAGTGTAGAATGTAAATAAGACTTTGAACTGTTGACCAAAAACAGTTTGATTGTTATAATTTAACTAAGTGTAGAATGTAAATCCGAGATTGACTGTGACATTCCGTCGTCTTTCATTTGTTATAATTTAACTAAGTGTAGAATGTAAATAGAACTACGACGCAAACGGTGCTTTGAAATCGTTGGTTATAATTTAACTAAGTGTAGAATGTAAATTATTTTAGAACACCTGTCAAACGATTTTGCCTACCGTTATAATTTAACTAAGTGTAGAATGTAAATTAATAAAACGCACGTGCATTAATAGTCGGATTCTGCGTTATAATTTAACTAAGTGTAGAATGTAAATTTCGTAAGGTTCTGTTTAGCGGTTTGGAACTTCTTGTTATAATTTAACTAAGTGTAGAATGTAAATTTGTTTAATGGTTTTGTTCTTGTACTTGTAAGCTGTGTTATAATTTAACTAAGTGTAGAATGTAAATAAAAGATGCAGGCTTTATGATTGATGCTTGGAATAGGTTATAATTTAACTAAGTGTAGAATGTAAATTACTCAAATCACCTATCCTTTACCCTATAACACATAGGTTATAATTTAACTAAGTGTAGAATGTAAATGGCTTAAAGAGGGCTACCAAGAAGCAGCTAAACAAAGTTATAATTTAACTAAGTGTAGAATGTAAATGTTTCTTCATCAAGAGCTTCAGTTTCAAAATATATTGTTATAATTTAACTAAGTGTAGAATGTAAATTATCAAGTCCCTCAGCCAGCCTTTGCCCTTTCTGAGCGTTATAATTTAACTAAGTGTAGAATGTAAATATGGATTGAGTCTTGGTAGTACTTGTTGTTCCATGCGTTATAATTTAACTAAGTGTAGAATGTAAATACGTTGGTTCTCCTTCATTTGCGTTATAGTTTGTTTGTTATAATTTAACTAAGTGTAGAATGTAAATACATTTTGAGCAATCGCCATTAGCACTTCCATAAGTGTTATAATTTAACTAAGTGTAGAATGTAAATAACTTGCCTTGACGATTATGACGATTTAGAGACTTGTTATAATTTAACTAAGTGTAGAATGTAAATTGATCGCAAAGCGGCTGCCACTCGTCATCTGGGCTAGTTATAATTTAACTAAGTGTAGAATGTAAATCTTTTACCCTGAGGGTTGTGAAATTCTAACTCCCAAGTTATAATTTAACTAAGTGTAGAATGTAAATACGTATAGCGATTGTGCTTGTTTTTTTGACAAAAATGTTATAATTTAACTAAGTGTAGAATGTAAATCAGAATATCAAACTGAGCTCGCTGACTGTTTTGAAGTTATAATTTAACTAAGTGTAGAATGTAAATGAGAGGGATCGGCCGTGGTTATGTCAAAAACTCTCGTTATAATTTAACTAAGTGTAGAATGTAAATTCGTAAACCACGCTAGGACTTCGATATGTTGTAGAGTTATAATTTAACTAAGTGTAGAATGTAAATGAGAGGGATCGGCCGTGGTTATGTCAAAAACTCTCGTTAT